>CAZJRV010000236.1:0-4143 GCA_964548235.1 uncultured Verrucomicrobiota bacterium | reverse complement strand
GTCGTTCCGCCTGTTGCCGTTGTGCATGTTGCGGTTGCGGCTGTTGTGGTTCCGGCTGTTGTCGTTCCGCCTGTTGTCGTTCCGCCGGTTGTCGTTGGGTTGTAGGGGGGCGGCGTAAATCCGGTTGGCCAGCGGAGGCTAATGCGTACGTTTCGCGCCGCGCTGTAACCGCCGTTTGCGCCTCCCTGTTGACCGGGCAGCATGCTGTTGGGTGCGGGGATGTTGCCGCCGCTGTAGCCAAATGTGCTCAATCGCTGATACATTACCCGGATTTTTTCGCCATTGGGGGCTATGAATTCGCCGGCCGCCCCTTCGGGATGTTCGCAAATCTCGCCTGTGTTGTCGTTTACCTCAACCAGCTTGTGCACGCCATCGCCCACGGGATCGATACGGAAGGTGCGCCCGTCGCCCATAAAGATGGAGCCGGACAGGGAGTCTTCCACCACGGACAACGTCACGTTGCTTGCCGGCACATCCTTCACTTTTCCATAGGCGATTGCGGTGTTTTCATCAATGGTTTGACGTTTGGAAATTTGCAGTTCAAGGGTCTCGCCCTGAAACAAACGCAGCTGCAGCGTATCCGCATCGCGCACAATCCCGGCGAGTGTGGCCGGTTCCAGCCGCACCAGTTTGTGTTGCTTGGCAAATTCCAGATTGCGCACCGGCAGGTGTGTGGACACATCCCGCTCGGCAATCAGACTCGGCACCGTCGGCGCATCACTTTTCGTGAGCACATATACCGCGAAGCCCACCCCGCAAAACAGGGCACTCACAATGCCAATGGTCAGTTTCTTGCTCAATTCAATAGCCCTTCCGGCTTATTAAAAGATGCCTCAGCTTTGGGCAAGACACAAGGTCGATTTTTGGTAAAATTTCCGCATTTTCCGCCGCACTCCCCGTTGGACGGGATTTACCCAATAAAAGTGACAGCATATGACAGGCTGCTATTCTCGCGGCGTTGAATTTTGCTGCTCGAATTTGCCTGCTTGCGCCAATGTTTGTGACGATGACGTTGTCCGCAGCGGTGTCGTATAATCGCGAGGTTCGCCCCATTCTCGCCGCTAATTGTTATGCCTGCCATGGGCCAGACGGCAGCACCCGCAAGGCCGAACTCCGGCTGGATACCGAGCAAACAGCCAGGCCCGTTTTACAGGAATTGCTCAAACGCATTTCACACACCGACCCCGGGGAACGAATGCCGCCTCCCGGGAGCGGTAAAAAACTTTCCGCGAAACAAATCGCAATTCTTCAAGAATGGATTTCCGAAGACGCACAATGGGAATCGCATTGGTCACTAAAGCCTCTGCATCGGCCGCCATTGCCCAAGCTGTCCGCAGCCGGGAAAGAATGGACGGCTAATCCCATCGACCACTTCATTCGCGCCAGCCAAATCGAACACGGGCTGCATCCCTCCCCGGAAGCGGATCCGCTCACCCTCATCCGTCGCCTCACATTCAACCTAACCGGATTGCCGCCCACGCCCGGAGAAATCGACACGTTCCGCCAAGCCACAATCGTCAACCGTAAATCGGCATATAAAAATCTCACGAACCATCTCCTCGCCTCCCCCCGCTATGGCGAGCGCTGGGGTCGCCACTGGCTCGACGTCGTCAAGTACGCCGATACCTGTGGATACGACAAGGACAAGCTCCGCCCCAATGCGTGGCCCTATCGCGATTATGTAATTCGCGCCTTTAACGAGGACAAGCCATATGCGCGGTTTGTGCAGGAACAGATCGCCGGCGATGCTCTTTTCCCCGGCACTGCCGATGGCATTCTCGGGCTGGGTTTCATCGCCGCTGGCCCGTGGGATTTCATCGGGCATGTCGAAGTGCCGGAATCAAAAATCGACGGCCGCATCGCCCGCCACATTGACCGCGATGAAATGGTCTCCAACACGCTCAACACCTTCACTAGTGCCACCATCCAATGCGCCCGATGCCATGACCACAAGTTTGATCCCTTCACGCAGCAGCACTATTACAGCCTTCAATCCGTCTTCGCTGCCGTCGACCGTGCCGAGCGGACATTCAATATCCACCCCGAGTTGACCCAAAAGAAAGCCTCCCTCACCACAAGCATTTCCGGACTAAATAAACAACTTGCCGCACTTGATGTTGAGATCAAAAAATCGGGCGGTCCGCAACTCGCCGCTTTGGATCAACTAATCGCCATCCTTGCTCCCAAGGCAAAACTGAAGAGCAAACGCCCCGAATTCGGCTATCACAGCGCGATCGAGAAAACCTCGAACACACCCAAGTGGGTGCAGGTGGACCTGGGCAAACCCACCGATTTGCGCCGCATCGTGCTGCGCCCGTGCCACGATGACTTCAACAACATCGGCGGCGGCTTTGGCTTCCCCGTGCGCTTCAAAGTGGAAGGCGCGCTCAGTACGGATTTCAAGAACGGGGTGCCATTGCTCGACCAAACCCAAACGGATTTCCCCAATCCTGGGATTGCGCCCATAGAGTTTGAGGTAAAAACCAAAGCGCGGTTTGTGCGCATCACCGCCACCCGATTGGCCCAGCGCAGCAACGATTATATTTTCGCCCTCGCCGAACTGGAAGCCCTCGATGACGGCGGCAAAAATGTCGCGCGCGGCACCAAAGTCAATTCGCCCGATTCCATCGAGGCGCCCGTCCGCTGGCGGCGCGCCAATCTCACTGACGGTCATTTCCCCATTGCCGCCGATCCGACCGCCATCGCGCAACTCCAGAGCGCCCGGCACCAACGGCAGGCTGTCATTTCCAAGATTCAAACTGCCGAACGCCAAGCGCGACGAAAAAAAATACAGGTCGAATTGGCCGCCGCGATTGAGCAATTGAAGAGCCTCCCCGCCGACCAAAAGGTTTTCGCTGCCGCAACAAATTTCAGAGTGCAGGGCAACTTCAAGCCCACGATGGGCAAGCCGCGTGAGGTGCGTGTGTTGCATCGGGGCAATATTCTTGATCCGCGCGGCGCGGTGCGACCGGGCGCGCTGCCGATTTTTGAAAAGGAAAACTTTGAATTTAAGCTGGCAGCCAGACATCCCGAATCCGCCCGACGCGCCGCGCTCGCCAAATGGATCACGCGCAAAGACAATCCGCTCACGTGGCGCTCCATTGTCAACCGCGTTTGGCTTTGGCATTTCGGCCAGGGCCTCGTGACCACCCCCAACGACTTCGGCCGCATGGGCCAGTTGCCGAGCCATCCCGAGTTGCTCGACTGGCTCGCCGTGGAATTCCGCGATTCCGGCGGCAGCTTTAAGCATCTGCACCGGCTGATTGTCTCCAGCGCCACCTATCGGCAACGCTCAACGGTGACGGATGCATTTGCCAATATCGATTCCAGCAACCGCACCCTCTGGCGCATGAACCGGCGGCGACTCGAGGCCGAGGAAATCCGCGACGCCATCCTCGCAACCAGCGGCACACTCAACACCACGCCCGGCGGCCCGGGCTTTTTTCTTTTCGCGTTGGAAAAAACCGAGCACTCGCCGCATTACGAATATCACAAGTTCGATCCCGCCAATCCCAAGAGCCACCGCCGCTCGGTGTACCGTTTCATCGTCCGCTCCCAACCCGATCCGTTTATGACCACGCTGGACTGTGCCGACTCCAGCCAAAGCACGCCGAAGCGCAACGAAACCCTCACCGCCCTCCAAGCATTGAGCCTGCTGAACAACAAATTCACTCTACAAATGGCGAACCACTTTGCCGAGCGACTCAAAAGAGAATCAAAGACACTGAAAGGCCAAATCCGCCGAGCCCACCAACTCACCACCGGCCGCCTGCCAACCGTAATGGAAATGGTCACCCTCGAGAAATTTGCCCAACAGCACGGCCTTCCAAACCTCTGCCGCGTGCTCTTTAACCTCAGCGAATTCACCTATCTTGACTAATATGATGAATCATTCGCCTTTCCATCAAAAATTTACGGGGACTCCATCGAGCCGCCGCGATTTCCTTTGGCGATCCGGCGGGGGCCTTGGGGGGTTGGCGCTCACGGCGATGTTGGGGCGGGAGCCATTGCTCGGCAGCGGGGTGCTCGGCGGCACATTGCATCATCCACCGCGGGCGAAACGGGTGATTCAGTTGTTCATGGGCGGCGCGGCGAGTCATTTGGATACGTTCGATTTCAAGCCGGCGCTCATTCGGCATCATG
>CAZJRV010000235.1:0-4216 GCA_964548235.1 uncultured Verrucomicrobiota bacterium | reverse complement strand
ACTTTGGCATCAGCGGCAATCTGATGAGCCTCGGCGCAATTGATTTTGGCATCATCATCGATGGCTCGGTCATCATCGTGGAAAACTGTCTGCGTCGATTGGGAGATAAACAGCGCGAGCTCGGTCGCACGCTCACCTGCGAGGAACGCCTCGAGGTCACCCGCGCGGCCAGTCACGAGGTGCGCCGCGCTACTGCTTTTGGCGAAACCATCATCATCATGGTCTACGTGCCCATCCTCGCGCTGGCGGGCATTGAAGGAAAACTGTTCCACCCAATGGCACTCACGGTGATCTTCGCGCTAACCGCAGCGTTCATCCTGTCGCTTACTTTCATTCCTGCAATGGTCGCACTGTTGGTGCGCGGGAAAGTGGCGGAACAGGAAAACAAAATCATGATCACCGCGCGCAATGCGTACGCGCCGGTTTTGGATTTCGCATTGCGGAGACGCGCCGCGGTTCTCGTTGCAGCGCTGGTCATTCTGATTGCTGCCGGAGTGCAATTCGCCCGCCTTGGGCAGGTGTTCATCCCGCGCCTCGACGAGGGCGATGTGGCCATGCACGCGATGCGCATCCCAAGCACCGGCATCGAGCAAAGCACGCGGATGCAGCTGGATGTCGAGGCTGTGCTCAAGGAATCGGTGGAGGAAATCAGCGTCGTGTTTTCCAAGACCGGCACCGCTGACATTGCCACCGATCCAATGCCGCCGAGTGTTTCGGACACGTTCATCATTTTCAAACCACGCGACCAATGGCCGAACCCCAAGCTCAGCAAGCATGCGTTGGAAGATAAACTGCGCGCGGCGCTCAAGGATCTCGTGGGCAATCGCTACGAATATTTGCAGCCGATCGAAATGCGTTTCCACGAAATGATTGCCGGCGTGCGCGGTCAGGTGGCGGTGAAGGTGTTTGGCGATAACCCGATCGCATTGCGGCGCACGGCCGAGCGCGTGGCGGGTGTGCTCGGCACGGTGCACGGTGCGGAAGGCGTGAAAGTGGAGCAAACCACCGGGATGCCCATCATCACCGTGACGCCCAAGCGCGACACCCTCGCTCGCCACGGGCTCGACAGTGATACCGTGGTGGACACCGTGAACATCGCCACCGGCGGCCGCACTGCCGGGCAGGTTTTCCAAGGCGATCGCCGGTTCGACATCGTCGTGCGATTGCCCGAGGACCTGCGCGAGGATCCGAGGGCGCTTGAAAATTTGCCCGTCCCATTGCCGCACAGTCCAGTTTCACACAACTCAAACGCTGCGCACCGTTCCGGACTCACTCCCACCCTGCCATTGCGGGATTTGGCCGAGATCACCCGTGCCGACGGCGCCAATCAGGTCAGCCGCGAAAACGGAAAACGGCGCGTCGTCGTGCAGTGCAACGTGCGCGGGCGCGACCTCGCCGGTTTTGTGGAGGAAGCTCGTGCCGCCATCGCGCACGATGTCACGCTGCCCGCCGGCGCGTGGCTCGCGTGGGGGGGGCAATACGAGCATCTGCTTGCCGCGCGCGGCCGCCTTGCCGTGGTGGTGCCGCTGTGTTTCGTACTCATCTTTCTATTGCTCTACACCACCTTCCAAGCCGCACGCCCAGCGCTGTTGGTCTTCACCGGCGTACCGCTCGCGCTCACCGGTGGCGTGGCCGCCCTCGCCTTGCGTGGGCTGCCCTTCTCCATCTCCGCCGCCGTCGGCTTCATCGCCCTCTCAGGCATCGCTGTGCTCAACGGCCTCGTGCTCGTCACTTTCATTAACCAATTGCGCGAGGAAGGCAAATCGCTAGAAGACGCCATCCGCGACGGCGCCCTTACCCGCCTGCGCCCCGTGCTAATGACAGCGCTCGTCGCCTCGCTGGGCTTTCTCCCAATGGCGCTGGCCACCGGCACCGGCGCCGAAGTCCAACGCCCCCTCGCCACCGTCGTCATCGGCGGCATCCTGACAGCGACGGCGTTGACACTGGTGGTTTTGCCGGCACTGTGCCGGATGACGTTTAAAGAAAAGAGCGAGTCGTAAAGAATCGCCAATGTCACTGTTTTGCCGGCAACTCAGCGAGCAATTTCTTTGGCGCGTTAAGGCGAAAGCTTTCCTCGATCCACCGACGCAGCATACATTTGGGCGGGGATTTCTTGAGTGGCATTTCGATGTCCACCCAGCCGGAGGAGCCGACGCTGTAAAACTCCGGCTCGGCTTTGGCGAGTTTTTGCGCCTCGGGCAAGCTCTCGGCGAGCTTGAGCTTTAGCTTGTACTCAGTGTTATCGGCCCAAAGGAACAGAAAGTTTTTGTTGCGCGCCTTGAACGCGTCCTTGTTGCACACCGTGCCCACGCTCACCTCGGGCAGCGACTCGGAAATCCGGCGGATGCCGCCGATGGTGCGGTGTTCGCTCATGGGGTCTCGGTTTTCACCTGCGGCATTTTGGCGTCCACCTCGCGGCGCCAGTCGTGGAGCAATTTTAATAATTTTTTGGTAATCTTCGGCTTGGCCTTGGAGAGGTCGTTTTGTTCGCCGAGGTCTTTTTCTAGATCGAACAACTGCACGCCGCCGTTTTCGAAATACTCGAGCAGCTTGTAGTTGCCCAGGCGAATCGCGCCGCCGGGGCTTTGGTAGCCGTGGTTGCTGTAATGGGGAAAGTGCCAGTAAATGGCGCCGCGCTCGTGCGGCCGGCCCTTGAGGGCAGGCCCGAAACTTTTGCCGTCCACATGCTGCTTGGGCAGCTTGGGGCGACCGATCATCTCGAGCAGCGTGGGGTAAAAATCCGTGCCGGTAATGACGGCGTGCGAAAGGGTGTTCGCCTTGGTTTGGCCGGGCCAATGGACAATCAACGGCACGCGAATGCCGCCCTCGTAGTTCCAGCCCTTGGCGCCGCGCAACGGGAGGTTGGACGAGGCGAAACGGCTGTCGAGCGTCTTGCGCGGATGATGAATGCCGCGGTATTGGTTGGAGGCGGACATGCCGCCGTTGTCGGCGGTGAAGATGACGATGGTGTTGTCGGCGAGTCCAAGCTCCTGCAATTTGGCCCGTATGCGGCCGAGGCTTTCATCGGTGGTCTCGAGCATTCCGGCAAACTCGACATTGTCCTGAACCTGCTTCACCCACCACACGCGCTTGTCCTGATGCCGTTGCAACCGGTCATCCATCTCTAGCGCCTTCAGCTCGGCCTTGGTGAGCGGCGGGTCATCGGGATTCGGTTCCAAAATAAACTCGGGCCCCTTGGGCTTCGGCATGCCGGCAAGTTTCTTGCGATATTTCGCCACGAGATCCTTGCGGCCCTGAATGGGATCGTGAACAGCAAAGTGCTCGAGGTGCACGAAGAACGGCCGATCCTTATTTCGCTCGATGAAATCCAGCGCGGCGTCGGTCAATTTGTCGGTGTAATAATCGCCCTTTTTTGCCGGTAGCGTTTTCGTGTATCTCGGAGAAAACGGATGATAGTACGACCGCACCCAGCCGGTGATGGCCTCGTCGAAGCCGTACTGCTTCGGGTCGGTGCGCAGGTGCGCCTTGCCGTAGTTCGCCGTGGCGTAGCCGTGCTTTTTCAGCGTCTCGGCCAGGGTGATTTCCGAATCGGGCAGGAACATCAATTTCTTGGCGCTGTGCAGTTTTTCAAACGCCCGCTCCGGCCGTCCGCCGAGCCATTCGGTCAGATCCGTGCGCGCCGGATATTTGCCGGTCAAAATACTCGCCCGACTCGGCGAACACACGTGGCAAGTCGCGTAGGCGTTATCAAACCGCATCCCATCCTTGGCCAACTGATCAATGTGCGGCGTCTCATGAAATTTGCTGCCGTAACAACCGACATCGCTCCAGCCCAGATCATCGACGAGAAAAAAAATGATGTTGGGCGGCTTGGCGTGGAGGCCGAGCGCCAGAAAGAGAAAAGTGAATGCGAAGAGTGTTCGTTTCATCTTGGTATGGTAGGGACACGCCGCAGCGCGTCCCTACCGAGGCTAATCCAGATTTTGCAGCATCTCCTCCTTGGTTGGCGTCTTGGAAGGCACTCCGTCCTTGGGGATTTTTGCTTTGGCCGTCCAAAGGATTGCGTTGAGCATCAGCTTGCGGTTGTCGTCGTTTTGCCAGTTCATGTGCACGTGACCGCCGGTGAAGCCAAACCCACGACCGCCATTAGCGCGCTCGTACGCCCACGCCACATGCTGCGTCTCGCCATTGGCCACCGCCTTGCGCACGGTGGGATTGCCACTGCGCGCCCCATCACCCCGGCGCAATGTCGAAG
>CAZJRV010000234.1:0-4218 GCA_964548235.1 uncultured Verrucomicrobiota bacterium | reverse complement strand
GAACTCGGCGACAGCGCCGTGTACGGCGGGCGGATTTAGTTTTCAGACACGGATTACACGGATTCAATTGAATCCAATCCTCTTTACGCGCACTTCACGCACATCACCACGTCGGGCGTCAGCTCGAGGCGTTCTTCGGCGATGGGGTGTTTGCATTTGCCGCAGAGGCCGTAGCGGTCTTGGTCGATTCGCTTGAGGGCGTTGGTGATGCGTTGGAGTTGCTGCTCCTGTCGGCGGCGCAGTTCGAGGGCCATTTGCTGGTTTTGCATGGCGTCCATGCGCGAGAGCCGGCCGATGGCGGTGTCCAGCTCCACCACACCGGAGGCATCCTTGCTGGCGGCGAGGTCTGCCTGGATTTCTTTTTCCAAGGCAAGCAGATGCTCACGGAAATGGGCTTGGCGTTCAGGGGTCACTCTGCTGTGTTGGCAAATGACACGGCATTGAGTAGGCGCGCGGGGTAATACATAAAGGGACTCATCAGCACCTTGCCGGTGCCTTGGTAAATGCGCACCATGCCTTCACCGGAAGTGATACTGCCGATGATGGATTTGCCGGCTTTCTCGGCGGAATACTGAAGGCTTGCGCTGCGGGCAAAGGCAAACTTGCCGTCCACGACGAGCTTGTCGTTTTCCAGATTGATCTCCTCCACGGGGCCGGGTGCTACGACCAGCACGCGGCCTGTGCCGGAAATTTTTGTTTGGAAATCCATAAACCCTTCGCCGCTCTTAAAAGCGGTGAGGGCTTTCTCGCGATGCACATCCACCTCGATGCCCATGTCTGATCCATAATAGGAGCCGTTTTCGAGGATCCACGATTCGCCGGATAGCTCCATGATATGGATGCCCATGGCGGTGGGTTCGAGATACAATTCCCCCGTGCCTGAATAGGTGGGGCGAAAAATCGACTCGCCCGTCACGGCCGCCTTGAGGAATCCGCCGATGGAAGGCGCCTTGGATTCCATCGTGAGGTTACCGCGCGTGTAGTACATGGCGCCGGACTCGGTGCGAAAGGATTCGTTATTAAGCGTGATCTTGGCCACGCGCATTTCTTCTTTTTGGATAATCTCAATTTCAGCCATGGGCCAAATATACCAAACGGGCCTGAATATAGGAAGAAGCAATTCGGGGCTTCATTTGGCCTTTTTTTCAAAAAACACCACGTGCTGCCAGGGAAGTTTTTTGTAGGTTTCCACGTGCTTGAGCGGGAAGAGGGCGGTTTCCTT
This sequence comes from uncultured Verrucomicrobiota bacterium, assembly GCA_964548235.1. GTDB lineage: Bacteria > Verrucomicrobiota > Verrucomicrobiia > Limisphaerales > UBA1100 > JACNJL01. The sequence continues at coordinate 2,996 of CAZJRV010000234.1, read as the reverse complement.
TTTCACCTGAGCCTCGGTCATTTTGTGAAGGCGCTTGATGGGCACCTTGGGATCCTCGCCCCGATACTCGACGAAGGCCACGCGGCCGCCGGGCTTGAGGGCCTTCACGATGCCGGCCATCATTTCGTAGGGGTGGGAGAATTCGTGATACACATCCACCATAATCACAAAGTCCATGGAATTGGGCGGCAGCTTGGGGTCGCTGATGGTGCCGAGGGTGCCCTTTACATTTTGAACCCCGGCGGCCTTCATTTTTTTCTCCAGCAGCTCAAGCATTTCCGGCTGGATGTCCACGCCAAAAACCGTGCCCTTCTCCCCTATGACCTTGGCCATGCGACGGGCGATGTAGCCGGTGCCCACGCCGATGTCGGCCACCTGATCGCCGGGCTTGAGGTTGAGGCACCGGATGAGTTCGCTGGTGTTTTCCTCCCGCTCACGCTCGGGGCGTTCCAGCCAACGCGCGCCTTGATGCCCCATCACATGCGAAATCTGCCGGCCCAAATAAAACTTGCCGATGCCCTCGATATTGGGCTTGAGAAGCTGCTGGTACAGCGCGTCGGTGCCGGGCAATGTGACTGGCCCAAAAGGCACGGGCGCAGAAGGATTATCCTGCGCCACGGCCATTCCGGCTATGCCGGTGATTAAGATCAATATTTTACAAGTCTTCATCATGAAACTCACCCAACTGCCGGGTGAACGTGTAATGGTACGGGTACATCACGAGGTTGCGCTTGGCTTCCTCCTGCCCGCCCGCCGGGATGGTGAACGGCAGTGACACCACGTAAAACGCGCTACCCGCCACCAGCGCACACAGGCCGAGCGGACGGCACACCACCACATCAACCACAATGGCCGGCACAGATTTGCCCGAGCCCGCCGGATTTGCATTTGCATTACCCGCCAGCAGAAACAACGCCGCCAGCCCCACCACCAAGTATTTGTTCATACGATTCATATCAAACCTCCTTGGAGTTTTGATACGCTTTCCACCGGAAAAGTCAATGCCCGGTTACCCCCATCCATCCCGTGCCAACTCCGCATCCAAGCGGAGCGCTTTGGATAACCCTTGCTATACGATCGTGACCGGTTCGATTGATTGCGGGGCCAGTCGTTCGCACAGAATGTTCAGCTCATTTTCATGGGTGTCGATGAGGCGTTGGAGGTTTGCATCGCTGGCGTCGTCCATGGCCTCAGTTTGTTCATCCAAGGGAATCTGGAAGCGCACGAAGCGGTCGCCCAACAGGTGTTTCATCTGGTAATTCACCGCATCACTCACGCCATCGAACACGCAGTTCAGGATCGGCATGGCCCAGCTGAGCTTGCCCCAGTCACGGGCCTCCTCGTACGGGATCGGCTGGGTGGCAGTTGTCTGGCCTGGGCTTGATCCAAAAGCTGCAGGATTCTCCCTTCAAACGACGCGACCCTTTCCGGCTTCACGGCAACCTTCTCGTTCAAACCCCACTCGCACCCTGTCTGCAAAATTATGGGAAGGAAACCCAAGAGCAGGGCCTTGGTTGCAAATGGTGAAAATAGCATTCGGAAAGCGGTGGAAACTTGAAATGTTCCTTTGGCAATCACGCCAAAAAAATAACATATTGCGTTGTTAAATCAACCTTCCACGATGCGTTGGGCGATGTCGGTGGAGGATTTGCCGGGGACGTGGGCGAGGACGGTGATGCGGCCGCCTTGGGCGTCGATGACGGCGCGTTCTTCGGCGGGGAGTTCATCCACGGTGTAATCGCCGCCTTTGACGTAAATATCGGGCTGGACGGTTTGCAGGAATTGGGTGGCGCGCAGTTCGTCGAAGATAAACACGGCATCCACCGCTTCCAGCGCGGCCAAGACGGCGGCGCGGTCGGCCTCGGTGTGGATGGGGCGGTCGGGGCCTTTTAGCTCGGCGATGGAGCGATCGCTGTTGAGGCCCACGATGAGGGCATCGGCCTCGTTGCGGGCGGCTTGCAGGTAATGGACGTGGCCGGCGTGGAGGATATCGAAGCAGCCGTTCGTGGCGGCGAGGGTGCGGCCTTGGGCGCGGAGGGTTTCGCGCCAAGCGGGTAAGGCTTCGGCGTTCAGTATTTTTTCACGAAAATCCAAGGGCCGAATCCTGCCGCAGACGGCAAGGGCTTGTCAATCGGCGGACAGGGGCGTAGGTTGGGCGCGTGAACGCGGATGTCATTCTGGTACAGATTCGTGGGATATTACCCGCCAACAGCGGCGCGGCGATTTTCCTCGGGAACGACGAGAAGGTGTTCATTATACAGGTGGAAACGAATATGGCGCAGGTGATTGGCAATTTCCTGCGCGAGGCGCCGAAGGAACGGCCGCTGACGCATGATTTGCTGAGCAACGTTTTTCAGGGCTTCGGCATTGGGGTGGAGCGGGTGGTGATCACGGAGTTGAAACATTCCACCTACTACGCGCGCGCGATTTTGAAAATGGAGAATGAACTCGGCTCCAAGATCGTGGAGCTGGACGCGCGTCCCAGCGATTGCCTGGCCATTGCCACGGCCCAGAAGATTCCGGTCTATGTTTCCGCCAGCCTCTTCGAGGAGGTGGAGGACATGAGCGAATTCCTCGAGCAAATCAACGAAGGTGCCAGCGAAGAACCAGAAGACGAGTAAGGGCGCGGCCCTTCCGGACGGCCCCGTGGCGCTGGTGCATGGCGATGATGACTTCGCGGTGGGCCAACGCGCGCGGCAAATTTACCAGGGCTGGTGCACGGCCCTTGGCGGGGAGGATCACGAAATCGTTGAGGCCCATTCGGCCAGTGGCGGCGAAGCTTCCAAATCGCTCGGCCGCCTGCGTATGGCGCTGGATACGTTGCCGTTTTTTGGCGGTGACAAAGTAGTGTGGTTCAAGGACTGCAATTTCCTCGGCGATGACCGCACCGCCAAGGCCACCGACGTGAGCAATGGCCTCGCCGAAATAGCCGCGCTACTCAAAACCTTCGAATGGAACAGCGTGCAACTGCTCATCAGTGCCGGTAAATGCGACAA
>CAZJRV010000233.1:0-4236 GCA_964548235.1 uncultured Verrucomicrobiota bacterium | reverse complement strand
GTTGCTCGACAACCTCCGGCTTGTCGCACCGCAGCCATTGGCCACCGATGGGGAATCCGCCGAAGCCTTTGCTCTCGGCGATGCCGGATTTTTGCAGCAAAGGCAAACTGCCGCCACCCGCGCCGATGAAAACAAACTTGGTGTTATTGGTAAACTTACGGCCGGTTTTAATATCCTTCACCTCCACGGCCCAACCTTCCCGCGTGCGGGTGAGGTCGGTAACGCGATGCTGCATGGCGTAGCCGCAGCCGTCCTGATGGCCGAGCCATTCCACGAGCAGCTCGGACAACGCGCCGAAATTCACATCGGTGCCGCGATCCATTTTGGTGGCGGCGATGGGCGTGTCATCACGGCCAGCCAGCAGCAGCGGCACCCAATCGCGGATGGTTTCGCGATCCTCGGTGTACTCCATGCTGCTGAAAAAGTGATGGGCGCTCATCCCCGTGTGGCGCGATTTGAGAAAATCCACCTGCTCCTGCCCATAAACAAACGCGATGTGCGGCAGGGGGTTCACGAATTTTTTGGGATCATCGATCATCCCGTTGCGCACTGCGTAGCCCCAGAAATATTTCGAATGCTCGAACTGCTCGAAAATCTCGATCGCCTTGCTCACATCCACCTCGCCATCGGCGCCGCGATCGGGCGTGTAGCTCAGCTCACAAATCCCCGCGTGCCCCGTGCCGGCGTTGTGCCAACCATTGGAACTTTCCTGCGCCAACTCCTCGGTGACCTCGTACAGCTGAATCTTCAAATCCGGCTGCAGATTTTTCAACAACGCGCCCAGCGTGGCACTCATCACGCCGCTGCCGATCAAGACTACATCCGGATTATCAATTTGTTGCGCGCTACTCATAAACCGCCGCGACGATGCGCAAAATCGCTCCGCAATCCAAGCAAAGCGTGAATTGATTTTTGCGCGCTACGTCGTACACTCGATGCAGATGCTCGCACGAAATACATTACTCATTTTGGCCACGACGCTATTGGCCGGTTGCACCGCTATTTCCACAGGCATTCAGTATGTGATCATTCGGCCCTTCATCAACGACCCCAAACCGCTCCACCAAGCCGCCCAATCGGGAGATGCTGCTGCCACGCAAAAACTCATCACCGACGGCGCAAACGTAAACGCCACCGCATACGGTCCCGCTTGGACGCCGCTGTACTTGGCCGCGCGCGACGGGCATTTGGCGGTGGTCAAACTGCTCGTGGCCAATGGCGCGAAGGTGAATTCGAAAGACCGCGCCGGGGATCGGCCACTCGATCTTGCGACGGAACATCCTGAGATTTCAAATTTCCTGCGCCAACACGGCGGCATCACTAAAACGGAAACTGGAAATCCGAAATGAAACGATTCTTCGCATTGATTTTACTGACTGCGCTGCCAGCCGCCGCTGCTGAATTTGCACCGGCGGATCTGGAATTTTTTGAAAAGAAAATCCGCCCCGTGCTTGCCGAGCATTGCTACAAATGCCACAGCGCGAAATCCAAAAAACTCAAGGCCGGCTTGCGGCTGGATCATCGCGCGGGCGTGCTCAAAGGCGGCGACACCGGCCCCGCCATCGCCAACGGCAAACCGGCGGACAGCCTGCTCATCGAGGCGATCGGTTATGACAACGTGGATTAGGAAATGCCGCCGAGCGGGAAGTTGACCGCCGCACAAATCGCCGACCTCACCGAATGGGTGAAACGCGGCGCGCCGTGGCCCAAGGAAGCCGTGGTGGGCGACACCCAAAAAAAATTCAACCTCGCCCAGCGCCGAGCCGAGCATTGGGCGTGGCAACCGGTGAAGGCCTCGGCTCCACCCAAGGTGAAACAAACCGATTGGCCCGCCTCGCCCATTGACAACTTCATCCTCGCCAAGCTCGAGGTGGCGAAACTCAAACCCGCCAGCCCCGCCTCCAATCGCACCTTCATTCGGCGCGCGTATTTCGACCTCACCGGATTGCCGCCCATGCCGCAAGCCATCGCAGCCTTCGAGCAAGCGGCAATCGTCAATCGCCAATCGGCAATCGAAAATCTCATCGACGGTTTGCTCGCCTCGCCACATTTTGGCGAACGCTGGGGACGTCATTGGCTGGACCTCGTGCGCTACGCGGAAACGTTTGGGCACGAGTTTGATTTTGCAAATCAGGACGTGTGGCGCTACCGCGATTATGTCATCCGCGCCTTTAACGACGACGTTCCGTATGATCGCTTTGTGAAAGAGCACATCGCGGGCGACCAAATCAAACCGCGCTTTGCCAAAGACGGCGGTTGGAACGAAAGCCGCCTCGCCACCGCGTGGTGGTGGCTCGGCCAGCACTGCCATTCGCCGGTGGACGTCCGCGCGTACCAAGCCGAAATCATCGACAACCAAATCGACGTCATCGGCAAGGCGTTCCAAGGGATGACCATCGCCTGCGCTCGATGTCACGACCACAAATTCGACGCCATCAGCACGGCGGATTATTACTCGCTGTATGGGCTCATCAAGAGCGGCAGTTTTTCGCACGGGGCGGTGGATGGCCCAGCCACCTTCGGCAAAACGCGTGGTGAGCTAGCGAAGTTGAAAACCAAACTGGGCGCGATCCTGCCCGCGCCATTGAAGGAAGAGGCCAAGCCCGCACCGCCATTCAAGGGCGAGGGATTTCAGCTTATCTCCGACATTCGCGAAACCGGCGGCAAGGATTGGTTTGCTGATGGCGATGCGTGGGTCGATGCGTTGTCGCGGCCCTGCGATTTTACCGTGCGCGGCAACGTGGCGCGTTCGCTGCCCGCGGGCTGGCTGCACAGTGCGCTGCTCAGCCGAAAGCTGCAGGGCACGCTGCGTTCGCCCACCTTCAAGCTTACGGAAAACCACATTCACCTGCTGGCGTTCGGCTCGGATGCGCGCGTGAACCTGGTCGTCGATAACTTCAAGATCATTCGGAACCCCATCTACGGCAGCCTCACCAAGCGCGTGAACAACGAGGCCCCCCATTGGGTGACGTTTAATGTTTCCATGTGGAAAGGCCACGAGTGCTACGTGGAAATCGTGGACCTCACCAGCAACGATCCCTCCGGCGACGGCTCCAAGCCCGATGGGTATGCGGCGGTGCAGCAGCTTTGGGTTTCCTCAAACAACCGCCCGCTCGCCGGGCCCTTGCCGAAGCTGACCGATGTGCCCATGCAGGGCGAGGCACTCAAACTGGCGGTGGATTTTACAAAACGAGCCAATGCCATCGGCCGACCCGCCGTGGTGCCGGTAATGCTCAAAGGCAGCGCACGCAAGGAACACGTGTTCATCCGAGGCAGCCATAAAAACCTCGGGCCCGAAATGTCACACCGCTATCTGGAGGCGTTGCGGGTAAATGCAGAAAATGCTCCGCCCGCTCGCCCAAACTCCAGCCGGCTTGCGTTGGCCAATCACATTGCCGATGCCGCCAACCCACTCACCCCCCGCGTGTACGCCAACCGTATCTGGCATCACCTGCTCGGGCGCGGCATTGTGCCGAGCACAGATAATTTTGGCGTACTGGGCGAAGCCCCAACGCATCCAGAGTTGCTCGATTGGCTAGCCCAACGGCTGGTGGCAAATGGGTGGTCTACCAAAAAACTCATTCGCGAAATCATGCTCTCGCGCACGTACCAAATGAGCAGCAAACCCACCAACGCCGCCACCGAGGCCAATGACCCGACCAACGTGCTGCTGCACCGAATGCGCGTGCGGCGGCTGGAAGGCGAGGCCATCCGCGATGCGATCCTCGCGGTGTCCGGCCGGTTGGACAAAAAAATGTTCGGCCCACCCGTGGCGGTTCACCTTACGCCATTTATGGAAGGCCGCGGTCGGCCGGGCCGCAAAGGGCCGCTCGATGGCGCGGGCCGCCGCACGATTTATCAGGAAGTCCGCCGCAATTTTCTTTCGCCAATGATGCAGGCTTTCGATCAGCCCTTTCCGCTTTCCACCTTCGGCCGCCGCACTGTGTCCAACGTCCCCGCGCAAGCACTAATACTGATGAATGACCCCTTCGTGGTGGAGCAATCCAAACTCAGGGCCAAACGCATTATCGCCGTGAACAAACCCAACCGCCTTCGCGTCGCCTACGAAACCGCCTTCGGCCGACCGCCCAACGCCAACGAACAAATTGTCGCCACTGCTTTCCTCCAAACCCAAGCGAAAGCTCACGGCGAGCACAAGCCCGCCGAAAAAGCCTGGGCCGATTTCTGTCACGTGTTGTTCAACGTGAAAGAGTTTGTGTTTTTGTACTAGCCGTA
>CAZJRV010000232.1:0-4266 GCA_964548235.1 uncultured Verrucomicrobiota bacterium | reverse complement strand
TACGGTTCGCCCCAGCGTAATACAGGAATGTTTAGCATGATAAAATCAGTTGTTAGGTTGTTGGATTAGTAAACGCCTTCCACGATCTTCTTGGTCAGCGCACCGAAAGGTCGGACTTCAGCCACGCCATCCCACGGATAAGTGTCAATCGGCGCGCGTCGGATGGCTTCGTCGCGCTCAAGGAAACGCGGCATGAAAAATTCCTTGGTCAACGTGGTCAACTCCACGCGACCCCACTCGCCGTACTCGACCGGCTCGTTAGTATCCGGATTCAAGACGCGCATCATCGCGCGCGGTTGCGGCGCGTAATAGGTGATGGAAAATTTGTCCTCAGCCGTCAGCGGCTTGTGCTTGGCAAGGCCCATCAGCGTGTTGCCGTACGTCGGCACAAACCCAATCTTATTCTCCAGCAGCTCCTCGCACAGGAAACGCGTGTACTGCGGATCCATCGTCGTGCCGCCGCAGAACACGCCGCGCACGCCGCTCTCGTACAGGCTGCCGCCTTCGGCCTCGCAACGCTCGGCAATGCTCTCCAGCAGCTTCGGCGTGGTGAACAGCGCACTCACCTCGCGATGCTTCATGATCGTCGTGGCCTGATCCACCACATGCTCCATGTAAGCCTTGGCCTGGTCAAACTGCTTCTCGCTGATTAACCGCTTCACCCAGCGCGGATCAAGATCCACAAAGTAACACGAACACCCGCGCACATTTGCCAGGTGCTCAATCGCCAGCCGCAACCGGCGCGGCCCCGTCGGACCCACCATCAGCCAGTAATGATTCTTGGGAAACGCCGCATCATCCAGCGTGTCGGAAAACTCGCTGTAATCCACCTTGTAATCGTTCCAGCCGATGCGCTGCTTGGGCATGCCCGTCGTTCCGCCCGTCTCGAAGATGTTGAACGGCTGCCCCTTAAACTCCTGTGGCACCCACACCTCCGGTTGCTTGTCTCGCAGCCATTCGTCCTCGAAATGCGGAAACCTCGCCAGCAGATCGTCGAGGCATTTCACCTCCTCGGCCGGGTTCCAGTCCTGTTTGGCCGCCCAGTCCAGCCAGAATGGGCAGCCCGTTTCCGGGCTGAAATGCCACTGCACAATCTCCGCCACGTGCGCATCCAGCGCGGATTTGGCTTCCTCAACTTTTTGTTCCAATGCTGCCATAAATTGTTTAACGATTTTCTAGCGTGAACGCCGGGCGCCTGATCCGCCGCCACTGTTGCCATTGTTGGCGCGCGGGAAGAAGCGGTTCACCACGCGCGATTCCGGCGGCGCGCTGCACAGCGAGCCGATCACCAGCGCCACGGCCGAGGCCAAGGTGAGCGGGGCGATGGGCATCATGCCCCAAACCAAAAAATGTTTGTCTGCGCCGTAGCCGGATTGCTTGAACCACCACACCCACAGCACCGCCGTCACCGCCATGCTGGCGAACGCACCAACCGCGGTCACGCGTTTCCAGTAGAGCGCCGCGAACACAATCGGGAACAACGCCGCAAAGCCAGTGAAACACCAGATGCCAAGGCCAAACACGCTGGCTGTGTTCATCAGCAACAGCGAGATGAGGTAGGCCACCGCCACCACGCCGATCACGAAAATGCGAGCGAGCTTCAGCTTGTCGGCATCGCTGTAGTAATCCTTCCCCTTGATGGGGATGACGATGTCGTTGGTGAACATCGTGCCGAGACAGGCGAATTGCGAATCGAGGCTGCTCATAATCGCCGCTAGCACGCCCGCCATCAGGATGCCCATCAGCCACGGGCTTTGCACCAGTGCGCCAACCATTGTGCCCAGCACTTCGCTGGGATTGGAAATGGAAAGATCGCCGGCGGCCACCAGCCCGGCCGCCCACACGCCAATAAGGATGCATGGCAACCACACGATGGCGATGCAAACGGGATGCGCCACGATGGCGAGTTTGAAACTCTTGGCGTCCTTGGCCGTGAGCCAATGCTGGAACACGTGCGGAAACATTCCGATGCTGATCGGCACAAACAGAAACGTGATGAATACCAAATGTGTCATCGAGGGCTTGGGCTCGGCGAGTTTGGGTTCGCGGATGAATTGAGCCAAAAGCGCATCCGGATCCTCTTCAGGGTTGTTTTCCTTAGCCGCGATTGCCCTCTTTTTGGTATTTTCATGAAGCTCTTTTAACTTTGTTTCAACTTGCTTGTATGCTGGGAACTTCCCTTTCGCCTCCTCGGCATAGGCATCACCGGCATTAATCTGCTCCATGATGATGAATGCCAATGATTCCTGCGCCCCCTTTGGCATGGCGTTGAATTCTTCAATTGAAAAATCGGTGCTGCCATCGCTGTCATGCGTGAGGCTCAAATTGTTGAGCTCTTCATTCCAACTTTCCTCGAATGGTTTTTCATGATGGTGAATCACGTTTTCTTCGTACCGCTTCTGCACTTCCGGATGCACGCCGCGCACGAGGCGTTCGGGCTTGTGTTCCTGCACGTACTCGGTGGCGCGTTTGATGTTTTCCAGCACGCCGCCCGCGCCCGCCTCAGTCTTGGCGGCCACGGCCTTGGAGATCATCACAAAGGCCACAAGGCCGGTGAGCATGAAGACGATGGTTTGAAACGTGTTCGCCCAGGCCGTGCTGCGCACGCCGCCGAGAAATACATACGTAAGCACCACACCACAAATGACAAGGCCGGTGATCCACGGGGCGATGCCGTCCGCATTGAACATCCCCTGCGTGGTTCCCTGCACAAACTTGCCGGCGCTGATGATACCGATCAAAAGATAGGGAATGATGAGCAACACCAGCAGCACAAAGAGCACCGTGCCGAGATGCTGCGACTGGAATCGGTCGCGGAAGAATTGCACCTGCGTGACGTAGCCGTGTCGTTTGCCGATGGCCCAAAGGCGCAGGCCGACCACGAAGAAAATCGCCGAGTGAATGATGCCGCTCCACGCCGCCACCGCGCCGTAAGTAGCCACGCCGGTGTTGAAGGATTTGCCGGAAGACCCCACCAACGCGAAGCCGGTCATCGTGGTGCCGAACACGCTCATCAACAGCATAAACGAACCGATGGATCGGCTGGCGACAAAGTAATCTTTGCTGGTGCCGCGAAAAAAGCGGCTGCTGAAAATGCCCAAGGCCAGCAGCAGGACGAGGTAACCCAACACAACCCAAAACGGGAGGGTGGAGGTGGAAGCGAATAAAAAAGTCATTAAGATTAGGAGGGATTGGATGAAGATTGCGATTGGCCGCCGTTGCCTTGGCCCGGCCCACCCCGACGCCGGCCACGGCCGCCACGACGACGGCGGGGGTGCGTTTCAGTGATGCCGCTTTCACCGCTTTCACCGCTATTGCCACCATTGCCTTCACGCGGGCGGTCGCCGGAAGGACGGTTATCCCCGCGGGATTCCCCCCGGCTGGAGCGGCCACGGCCACCGCGGCGATTGCCACCGCCCCGTCGGCTGGAGCCGGAGCCGGCCCATTGCTCCAGCTCGGTGGGCCAAGCCTTCCACACGGCCAAAAACCACACGGCGGCCGCCGCGAACGAGATGGCTACGTGATACCCCAGCCCGGCGGGGATGCCGAGCATCAGGTCGTGTTCCTTTTGCACATCCGCAAGGAGCGGCCACACAAGCCAGTCCTGATGCAACCAACACAGCGACACCACGAGGGCGACAATCAAATATCTCATTGGCGGGGCCTTACTTGGAGGCGGAATCGGTGGGGCGAGTTGCAGCGGCCGATTTCGCGTCGGGCGCCACGGCAAAGAGATGCGTTTGTGTTCCGATGTACAGAGTGCCGTTGGCCACGATGGGCGAGGAATAAATCGGCACGAGCATATTGGTTTCAAAAACCGGCTCGTCGTTCTTGGGATCGAAATCCGCCTTGAGCGGTAAGATGGTGAGATCGCCATCCTCGTCGCCAATGTACACCTTGCCGTCGGCCACGAGCGGGCTGCTCCACATGTGCGCCTTGGTGTCGTACACCCAGTGTTCCTCGCCGGTGTCGGCGTCGAGGCAGTAGACGTAGCCGGTGTAATCAGCGGCAATGAGCAGACCGCTTTCAGGATCAATGGCGCAGGTGGAAATGGTGCGCTGAATCTTGTGGTATTCCCAAATCTTTTCGCCGGTATCGGCGTTCACACAGGCAAGATGGCCCACGCCCTCGCCGTGCTCGGGATCCTGCCCGATGGCCAGATACACGCGGCCCTTATAATAAGTAGGCGTGGCGATGATCTCGCTGGGGCCGTCGGCGGCGGGGTACTTGATCTCGTTACCATCCTTGTCCTTCTTGTAATCGGCC
>CAZJRV010000231.1:0-4314 GCA_964548235.1 uncultured Verrucomicrobiota bacterium | reverse complement strand
GGAATTGATGCTCACCTTGTCCGCGCCCGCCTTGAGCATCGTGCTCATATCGTCCACGGTGCGGATGCCGCCCCCAACGGTTAGCGGCATGAAGCACTGATCGCCCGCACGTTCGATCACGTCCACGATCGTCTTGCGTTCGTGCGCGCTGGCGGTGATGTCGAAGAACACCATCTCGTCGGCACCCTGTTCATTGTACTGCAACGCCAGTTCAACGGGATCGCCCACATTACGCAGCTCGCCCGCCTCGGCTTTGCCAAACTGCACACCACGGGTGACTTGCCCGTCGTGGACATCGAGGCAGGGGATGACGCGCTTGGCTAACATTTCAAAGCGCGGCGAGGGTAACGGCGGGGCCAGCCGGTCACGAGTGAAAAAGTTTTTCGTGTGCATACTATTCAGTTGCCAAGGCGAATTGGCGGCGTACACTTTTTTTATGAAACAGCTGGCTGGCTTTCTTTTGGTTTGTTTGACACTGAGTTTTGCCCCTCAACTTTCCGCGCAACTTTTTGGCCCGGGCGTGATCCGCACGGGACCATCGGTGACCGATCGCACAATCGAAATTAATTTCCCCGCCCGCCCGGGGGCGCAGGCCGCAACGGTGCTCATCACGCCACCGGCACAGCCGCAATTGATCACGCCAATGCAGATTGGGCCGCGAAATTTCCGGCAACCTCGGTTCTTTGGTCAGCAAGCTGGCCAATTTGCACGGCCAATGTACGTGCAGCCGACGGCCGGTTCGGTGATTATTATCACGCCACCGCGCATAAATGCCGCATATCCGGCCCGGCAATTGTTCGGGCGATAAAACCAAACCCCCAATTTTCCGCCAAAAACCGCCGTTTATTTATGAAATGGCGGTTTTTGCCATTTTCCGCCCATTCCGGCACAGGGAATGCTGTGAATAACCTGTTAACAAACACGGTTTTGAAACCTATTTGACCATGGAAGGTACTAAAATCATGAAAAAAACCACTGTTTTTGCGTTCGTTTTGACTCTAATCGTTGCGTCATCTGTACGGGCACAATTCTTTCCCGGCATTGTTATTCCTCGCTTACCCGCAGTGGGTGAACCTGCCCCGGCACCGCGGCCTGCGCCCCAGCCCCGTGAACAAACCGCCCCGACCGCCACGGTTTTGGGCGCGGCAATTGGCGGTGTGGTGGGCAGCAAAAGCAATCGCACCGCCGAAGGCACAGCCATTGGCGGCGCATTGGGTTTGTTGATCGGCCAAATGATGGATCGCAAAGCGGCACAAAAAGCCGAGGCCGAACGCCAAGCCGCACTGGAACGCGCGCAAAATCCAAACTCGCCGGAAGCGGCGACTGGCCCTTTGCCACAGATTGATCCCGCGACGGGTTTGCCAATTGGCCCCAATGCGCCCATAACACCCTCAACGGCTCCGGCCATCGATCCCGCCACGGGATTGCCGGTTGTTGCCAATGGAACGCCGGCCACGCCCACGCCAACGGCCCCCGCTAAGCCACGGCTTTCGCTTCGCAGGCGTGTGAATAAACTTTTCGGGCGATGACTTTTGTGCCATATTCTCCCGTCCAAAGGAGAGGTATGAAACACATCATTGCACTTACAGTCGGCATTGCCATTTTGGGCGTGTCGGGTTGCGGCACCAGCAACGTTAATTCACCCCACGGCGGCGGGGTCACCGAGATGCGTCCGGGCGAGCGCGGCTTTGTGCGCGGATTGGGAATCGAATCGCAGGATCTCGTCACCATCTCCGAAAAAATGGCGCGCGGCATTCTCGGTGCCGATCCCATTGCCAACGCCGAGGGCAAACCGGTGATCGTGCTCGAGCCAATCAGCAACGACACACGCTTCCCCATCGACAAGGATATTTTCCTCACATTGATTCGCGACAAACTCCTCAAGCACGCCGCCAGCAAGATCACTTTTGTGGCACGCGAACACATGGATAAACTGGAAAAGGAACGCGACCTGAAAATCAGCGGCCAAGTGACCGGCGGCGAGAAAATCACGGGCAACAATTTCCGCGGTGCCGATTTTATTCTCACCGGCACTTTCAAGGGCATCTCCAGCCGAGGCAATACCGGCGCGAGCGATTACGTGCTGTACTCGTTCCAACTCATCGACCCCGATTCGAGCGAGATTGTTTGGGGTGGAAATCATCAGATCAAAAAACAAGGCAACGACGATGTCACCTATCGTTAGCCCGGCCTGTTTTTTACGGTGATGAAAATTGCCATCAGCATTCGAAGCATTTGCATTTTTAGCGCGTTGGTCTTTGCCGCGTGCCAGGCACCGGTCATCGAACCCGCACCAGAATTTGATGGTGATGTGGTAGCTGCCGGGCATCGCAAAATTGCCCAAGCCCCCGCGCACGACAAGAACCGCTGGCGCCTCATCACCGCCGTGCATGCCCTCAAGCTCGGTCGCCACAAGGAAGCCCGCACACTGCTCGAGACTGCCATGCCCTCGGCCGGGCAAATCCTGCAGGCCGATGTCCGCACACGCTTGGCGCAAAGCTTATTCTCCCCGGAAAACGTGAAAGGCTTCCACGGCGAACCGCACGAGCGAGCGATGGGCTGGTTTTATCGCGGCGTATTTTTCTGGATGGACGGCGAACCCGAAAATGCCCGCGCATGTTTCCGCACGGCACAGCTGATGGATGCCCTGGCCGCGCAGCCGGAACACCGCGCTGACTGGGTGCTGCTCGATTATCTTGATGGATTCATCACCACCAAGCTCGGCCGCGACGGCACAGATGCACGCGCACGCGCCCAAACCAATGCCGGCAACACGGCCCTGCCCGCTTTCAATCCACGCGCCAACGTGATGGTGTTTTTACAATTCGGTTTTGGGCCAATGAAAAAAACCGGCGGCGATGTGGGCGAAATGATTGTGTACGATGGCGGGCATTCACGCGTGCAAGCCGCGCGCATCACCGTGGGTGGGCAATCGCTCATCGCGCCAGTTTACGACAACCTCACTTTCCAAGCCTCCACCCGCGGCAATCGCGCAATGGACGCCATCCTAGCCCGCAAGGCCGGTGTTAAAAAGGCCGGCGACCTCGTTGGTGACATTGGCATCACTGGCGGTGCCATTCTTGCCAGCCAACCCGAAACCGAAGAAGCCGGTGTGGTGTTGCTGGGCGCCGGATTAGCCGGGAAAATTGTGGGCGGCTCAGCCGAGCCCCGGGCGGACACCCGCACATGGAGCAACCTGCCGCAGCATCTTAGCTTCGCCGCGCTGCAACTGCCGGCCGGCACACACGCCGCGACGATCGAATTTCTGGATACCAACGGCATCGCCTTGCCGGATCGGCAAGAAAATATTTCGTTAACCGTACAACCAAGCCGCGACACGGTGGTATTCGTGGCAGATTAACAACGGAGAATAATCAATTTATGGAAACAAAACTCATCCTACTCGCGGGCGCCTGCGCCATCCTTATCGGCTGTGGCACTTCCGCCATCCAACAATCGGCCACGGCAAACAAAAGCAAATTCGTGGCGCTCGGCACGCTTGGCACACGCACAGTCAGCTGCACTGCCATGCAGGAAACGCAATTGCCAGATGGCCGGCTGCAGGTGCGCGCGAATATTTTGAACCGGATCAACAAGCGCGTGGATCTGCAGGTGAGTTGTGCGTTCAAGGACGCACAAGGGTTTGCCATCGACACCACACCATTCCAGACACTCATCCTCGATGAAACCGCGCAGGAAACCGTGGAGTTCAAATCTCTCAACAACCTGGCCAAGGACTACACCGTGCGCGTGCGACTGGCCCGATAACTGGAGACGAAAAATGAAAAAAATTATCCTGATCATTCCCGCTGTGTTAGGCATTGGCTGTGGTGCGCCCAATGCCAATCGTTCCGCGATGGTTGTTTACAAACAAACCGCTGCGCCGGTCGAAGGCAAAAAATATGTCTACACCGTGTCACCCGCCGTGCCGCTCTCGCAGATTTACAACGCACAAGAGGCTCAGCAAATCGTTGAGAGTTTCCGTGCAGCTTACGTGAAGCTCGGCACGCCGCGCATCAACATCAGCGTCAACCTACCGCAAGGCTCATTTGAAGTGCCGCAGATTCCAGCCGTCAGCGTGGGCGGCACACCGCAGATTGACCCCGCCACCGGACTGCCGATGCCCGCCGGGGCTGGTGGCGCTCCTGCTGCTGCGGCCCCGGCCGCCCCGCCGCGCATTTTCGACACGGACGAATTGTCCACGCGCCAAACCAAGCGCGAGGTGGAGTTGCTCTTTGGCCGTCCGCTGCGTTTGGCGGTTTTTAAATTCCTTAATCTTGATCTCACTATCTGTCATAATTAATGACTAATTTT
>CAZJRV010000230.1:0-4331 GCA_964548235.1 uncultured Verrucomicrobiota bacterium | reverse complement strand
GTTTTTAACCGGCTTTTTTGTTCCCCCAATGGGGCGAAACCTCCCGGCGACGGCTTGGCAAAATCAGCGAAAGGCGCCCAAAAAATGGATAAAGGCATTAACAGCGCGGAGTTTTTGGCTCTGCTGGATTTTTACGAAAAAGAAAAAGGCATCAACCGGGAGGCACTGACCGAGGCGATCAACGAGGCAATCCTCGCCGCGGCCAAGAAGGCGGTAGGCGCCAGCCGGGATTTGCGGGTGGAGACAGATCCCAAGACCGGCGAAATCCGCGCCTTTGCGCGGCTGCTCGTGGTGGATCGCGTGCAGAATGAGCAGGACGAGATTTCGCGCTTCGACGCGATGAAATACAAGGACGACGCCAAGGCCGGCGACGAGATTGAACTGGAGGTCACCCCCACCGGCTTCGGCCGAATCGCCGCGCAGTATGCCAACCAAAACCTCAAGCAATACATCCGGCGCGCGGAGAAGGCGCTGATCTTCGACGAGTTCAAGGATCGCACCGGCGACATTGTGCGCGGCACCGTGCGGCGCTTTGAGCGCAGCGATGTCATCATCGATCTTGGCCGGTACGAGGCACTGCTGCCCAACCGCGAACGCGTGCCCATCGAGGAATACCAGCCCGGCGAACAACTGCGCTGCTATGTGAAGGCCGTGGAGGAAACCGGGCGCGGCCCGGAGATCATCCTCTCCCGCGCAGACCCAAATTTTGTCATCAAACTCTTCACGCAGGAAGTCACCGAGATTGCCGATGGAACGGTGGAGATCATTGCCGTCGCGCGCGAGCCGGGCTGGCGCACCAAGCTCGCCGTGCACTCAGCCGACAGCCGCGTGGATCCCGTCGGCGCATGTGTGGGCCTGCGCGGCCAGCGCGTGAAGAACATCGTGCGCGAGTTGAACAATGAAAAGGTGGACATCATCCACTGGAGTTCCGACATTAACACCTTTGTCGTCGAGGCCCTCAAGCCTGCGGAAATCAAGGACCTCAAGATCAACGAGGCCGACAAGCGCATCCAGGTTTTGGTGAATGAAGACCAGCTTTCGCTCGCAATCGGAAAACGCGGCCAAAATGCGCGCCTGGCCCAAAAGCTCGTCGGATGGCACATCGATATCGATGCCGACCAGGTGGAGGTGGTTTCCTTTGATGAACAGGTCGCCAGTGCCGTGGCCGCGATGGCTGCCCTGCCCGGCATCGATGATACACTGGCACAAACGCTGGTCCAAAGCGGTTTCCATTCTGTAACGGATTTGCAGCAAGCCGAGGCGGCCGACCTCGCGGAAATCCCCGACCTCGCCCCACACACGGATTCCATAATGACCGCCCTTGCCGCTTTGGAGAACGGAATTTCTGAAACCGGTGAAGCGAGGGATGAAACGGCGATCGAAGCCGAACCCGCTGCCCTTGGTGAGGAAGAACCCGCCGAAGAACCGGAGTCCACCGAAAAGGCTGAAACTGAAGAGCCCGATTCCGGAACGCCCGACGATGCTGTGATTGAAGAAGAGGAATCGACCGAGGAACCCGAGGAACCCTTGGGGACGGCCGAAACTCCTGAACTCGAAAACGAGCCTGCCGGCGACACCAAGTCTGACTAACGAAACTTATGCCCGTACGCATTTACGACATCGCCAAGAAACTGGGCATCCAGAGCAAAGAGGTGCTGGCCAAGGCCAAGGACTTGGGCATCGCCAATGCCCGGGTTGCATCCAGTTCGCTGGACAAAATCACCGGCGAATATCTCGAGCAGGAAATCGCCAAGGAACTTGCACCCGCGGCCGCGGAAACGGAGAACGCCGCCGAAAAAACCGAGGAAGCCGCCCCCGTTGAAACCGGCCCCGTGTTGATCGTGGCACCGGAACCGGAACCCGATGCCGAGAAAAAAGCGCCCACTGAATCGGAAGAGGAAGCAGAATCAGAAGAGACGGAGAAAACTGAAGAATCCACAGCCGAACAACCCACAACCACCTCCGAACCGGATAAGCCCGATGAACCCGCCGGCCCAAAGGTGGGCGAAAAAATTGGTTTCATCGATCTTGGCAATATGCCCTCCCGGCGCGAACCGCGTGGCCGCCGTGATAAGAGGGACGACAAAAAGAAATTGGATGCCGAAAAAACCGTCGGCAAGCCCGACGATAAGCGCGCCGCGCAACCGGCCAAGCCCCGTTACGTAGCCAAGGCCGATGCACCGGTCATCACCCTCAAGCCGCCGATCATGGTGCGCGAGCTCGCGGAGGCCATCAACCGCAAGCCATTCCAGCTCATTGCCGATCTCATGCAGCTGGGCGTGTTCGCCAATGTCAATCAGGCCATTGACGAACCGACGGCCAAACAGCTTTGTGCCAAAAATGGATTTAAGTTCGAGGCCAAGAAACGCCAGCGCGACGCAGCTGCTGCTGCGCCGGTTCCGGAAAAGAAACTTGAGCTGGACCTCGACGATGCCGAAACAGATCTCGAACCCCGCCCACCGGTCGTCGCCGTGATGGGCCATGTGGATCACGGCAAAACCACCCTGCTCGATGCCATCCGCAAAGCAAACGTCGTCTCCGGCGAAGCCGGTGGCATCACTCAGCACATCGGCGCCTACTCCATCGATGTCCCCCACCCCGAGGACAAAAAACGCCTCGAGCCCATTACCTTTCTTGACACCCCCGGTCACGCGGCCTTCAGCGCCATGCGCGCACGCGGCGCGAATGTCACCGACCTCATCGTGCTGGTCATCGCTGCGGATGACGGCGTGATGCCGCAGACGATTGAATCCATCAATCACGCCAAAGCTTCGGGGGCCACAATCATTGTTGCCGTCAACAAATGCGACACCCCCGCCGCCAACCCAATGCGTGCGCGCGAGCAGATGAGCGAGCACGGTCTCTCGGCCGAGGATTGGGGCGGCGATACGCTCTTTGTTGATGTCTCCGCGCTCAAGGGCGAAGGCATTGAAAAATTGCTCGATGCCATTTTGCTGCAATCTGAACTGCTCGAGCTCAAGGCCAACCCCAATCGCCGCGCCGCCGGAAACGTGGTGGAGAGCGGCATGGAACCGGGCGGTCCCACCGCCACGGTCATCGTGCGCAAAGGCACGCTCAACGTGGGCGACCTCGTCATCTGCGGCCAATACTACGGCAAAGCCCGCGCGTTAATTAATGAGGAAGACGAGCGGATGAAAAAGGCCGGGCCGTCCTACGCCGTCAAACTGCTTGGCCTCAATGGCGTGCCCGAGGCGGGCGATGATTTTCACGCGGTGGAAAACGAAAAGGCCGCGCGCGACTTGGCCGAGGAACGCGGCGATGCGGCCCACAAGGAAAAGCTGGAGGGCCGAGCCGCCGGTGTGACGCTCGAGAATTTATTCGACACCATCGAGGCAGCCACCGCCAAGACGCTCAAGGTGATCGTCAAGGCCGATACCCAAGGCTCCACCGAAGCCATTGTGGAGTCACTTGGCAAGATTGAATCAGACAAAGTCAACCTCGAGGTCATCCACAGTGCCGTGGGTACGGTGAGCGAAAGTGATGTAAACCTCGCCGCCTCCTCCTCCGCGGTGATCCTTGGATTCCACACCCGCGTGGACAAAGGCGCGCCGGACATCGCCAAGCACCACGGCGTGCAGATCAAGCAGTACAAAATTATTTACGAGCTGATTGATGAGGTGAAAGACGCGATGGCCGGCCTGTTGGATCCGGATGAAAAACAGGTTGTCATCGGCACCGCCGAGGTGCGGCAGCTTTTCCCACTCAGCAAGGGCGGTGTGGTGGCTGGTTGCATGGTCACCGATGGCCGCATCAACCGCGGCAAGGTGCGCGTGATGCGCAAGGACAAGGAGCTGCACACCGGCAAAGTGCACACCCTCAAGCGGTTCAAAGACAATGCCGATGTCGTGCGTTCCGGAATGGAATGCGGCATCCGCGTGGATGGCTTTGATGATTACCAGGAAGGCGACCTCATCCAGAGCATCACCACCGAAAAAGTCGCCGCCACACTTTAGCCCCCAACAGCCATGCCCTCGCTCCGCCATCAACGCGTTCGCGAACTGCTCAAGCGCACCGTGGGCGAAATCCTGCGGCGCGAAATGGATTCCGAATCCTGCGGCCTCATCACCGTCAACGATGTGGGCATGGCCAACGATCTTCACTCGGCAATGATTTTTGTCAGCGTGCTCGGCAGTGACGAACAGAAACGCACCGCCGCCAGTCGTCTCAAATCCGAACGCTCCCGCATCCAATACATGCTCGGTCGCGAGGTGGTGCTCAAGTATACCCCGCGCATTAAGTTTGAATTGGACGACGCCATCGAAGCAGGCAACCGCGTGATGTCTATCCTCGAAGAGATGGAGCAAACCAAC
>CAZJRV010000229.1:0-4333 GCA_964548235.1 uncultured Verrucomicrobiota bacterium | reverse complement strand
TTTCATCGGTCGAATACCTGCACTTCGTGTTCCATGCGTTCGGAGAGCCATTGCTTGATCATGCTTTGGTAGTTGAGGAATCGCGAACGGGCGAGGCGCTTGATGCGGGAGAGCATGCGCGGATCCATGCGGAGGGTGATGGTGACCGATTCGTTGGCGCTGGAACCGATGGCCACGGAGTTTTCCATGAGTCGCACGTCGATGGCGGTGTCGCTCCAGTATTTTGCCTCGGCTTCGTCGGTGGCGAATTCGGGCACTTGTTCCCATTGTTGGATTTGGATCATGTCGCGGTTTTTTGGTTGAGCAGTTTGTCTTGTTGTCGTTCGTAAAAAAATCTTTCTTCTGCCTCGAATGAGCGCGCGTGGATGACCTGAATTTGGCGCCCGTTGGTGCGGTAAATCGAGAAGATGCCGTCCCCGTTGGCGGCGCGCCCCAGATTAAAATAACGCGCTTTTTCGGCAAAACGCGTGGAATCGGGCAATAACCGCACAGCAAAGGGATCCTCAAAGGATTCCTCCACATCCTGAGCTTTCAAAGAACCAAATTCCCGTGAGGATTGATTTTCCCAATCAAAGTCCATTTTTGCTGCAGCTTGTAAATCAATTGACCATCAACCGTCACTACAATGTATTTACACCAGAACGCAGATTTTTTCAACCGATTTTTTTGTTTTTTTCCCTTTTTCAGGTGAGCTTAGCTAGGTCCCGAGTTTGTCCATCATCTTGATGAGTGGCAGGAACATGGCGATAACGATGGAGCCAACAATGACAGCCAGAAACACAATCATCACCGGCTCAAGCAGGGAAGTCATGGCGGTGACGGCGTTGTCCACTTCTTCCTCGTAGACATCCGCAATGCGGACGAGCATTTCGGGCAGTGCGCCGGTTTCCTCGCCGATATCAATCATGCTGATGACCATGGGTGGAAATACCCCCGAGGCCTCGAGGGGTTTGGTGATGGTTTCCCCTTCCTTGACTGCATCATAAACTTTTTCGATGGCAGCGGTGAGGATGACATTGCCGGCGGTTTCCTTGACGATATTGAGGGCCTGCAAAATGGGCACACCGGAAGACACCAGCGTGCCAAGGGTGCGGCTGAAGCGGGCAATGGCCACCTTGCGCACCACATCGCCAAGGACGGGCATGATGAGCTTAAACTTGTCCCAAATTCTCCGGCCCAGTTTGGTTTTGGAAATGATGAGCTTGAAGACAATGAAGAAGGCCACGATGCCGCCCACCACGGCGAAAAAGTTGTTCTTGATGGCATCGGAAATGGCCAGCACCAACTCGGTGAATTCGGGCAGTCCCTCGCCTTCGCCCAGCATATCGGTGAAGATGGTTTTGAACTTGGGGATCACGTAAGTCATCAAAATGCCAACAATGATGACAGCGACAATCATGACCGCGATGGGATAGAACATGGCGGCCTTGACCTTGCCCTTGATGGACTGTGATTTCTCCATGAACTCGGCAAGGCGGTTAAGGGCAATCTCGAGCACACCGCCAATCTCACCGGCTTTAACCATGTTCACATAAAGCTTATCAAAAATCTTGGGGTGTTTTGCCAGTGCCTCGGAAAATGTGGCGCCGCCCTCGATGGTGAAGCCAATCTCATTGATGATGCCCTTGAAGTAAGGATTTTTCTGGGACTTGGCCAGAGTGGTCATGCCCCGCATGAGCGGCAGGCCGGCATCGATGAGCACGGCGAGCTGACGGGTGTATTGGGTGAGTTCCTTGGCACCCACCGTGGGGAGGGCGAGGTTGATCTCACCTTTCTTTTTGCCCTTTTTGGCGGCGGCTTTCTTTGCGGCATCATCGCCGACCTCTTCCTTGACCTCGGCAACCTGTGTGGGGTAGTACCCCATTTCCTTGATGCGAGCGATGGCCTCGTTCTGGCTGCCCACCTCAAGGGTGCCTTCTTTCTGCTTCCCCTCCTTGTCAATGGCGATGTAGTTGAACAGCGGCATAGCTCTATGGATCAGGTATACTTCATGACCTCCTCGAAGGTCGAATCTCCCTTAAACATAACCCGCAGGCCATCCATGCGCAAGGTTTGCATACCGAACTCAATGGCTTTCTCACGGAGGATGAGGGCGGGTACCTTGTTGGCAATCAACTCGCGGATCTCATCGGTCATTTGCAACATTTCATACAAGCCGCGACGCCCCTTGTAGCCGGAATTGTTGCAGGCATCACAGCCGGTTCCGTAATGAATTTCCTGCCCTTCAGCATCCTCCTCACAGATCTGCAGCATGTTGCGCTGATCCCGGGTGATGGGGGCGGCCACGGTGCACTTGGGGCAGATGGTTTTGACCAAGCGCTGGGCCAGTGCGCCATTCACGGATGAGGCGATAAGGAACGATTCCACGCCCATGTCCATGAGCCGGGTGATGGCTTCGGTGGAACTGTTGGTGTGCAGGGTGGTGACCACCAAGTGGCCTGTCAGCGCGGCCTCAATGGTGATGGCCGCGGTCTCGAGATCGCGCGTCTCGCCCACGAGGATGATGTCCGGATCCTGCCGCAGAAAGCTCTTGAGTGCCTTTGCAAACGTCATTCCCATAGTTTCCTGAATTTGACACTGCACAATGCCTTCCACGGGGAATTCCACCGGGTCCTCGGCGGTGATGATCTTGACGCCAATTTTATTGAGGCGCCGCAGGGCCGCGTAAAGGGTGGTGGTCTTGCCCGAGCCAGTGGGGCCGGTAACAAGGAACACCCCGTTGGGTTGTTCCACGCAGTGGAGAATGCTCTTGTGCACTTTGTCCGGGATGCTGAGGACATCGAGCGATAGAATGTCGGTGTTGTTCTTATCGAGCAGGCGGAGCACGACCGATTCACCGAACTGCGTGGGCAGCGTGCTCATGCGGAATACCAGTTCCTCGCCGGCAATCATGGTTGCGATGCGGCCATCCTGCGGCCGGCGGCGTTCGGCGATGTTCAAGTGGCTCATGATCTTCAGGCGCGAGGCGATGGCCGGGGCCAGTTCGCGTGGAGGAGGAGTGAGCAACTTCATGGTGCCATCCACCTTCATGCGAATTTGGTAGGTATCCTCAAACGGCTCAAAGTGAATGTCCGACGCACTCTCTTTGAGTGACTGGTATAAAACCATGTTCACAAAACGAACAATGGGCATGTCGTCGCCCACTTCCTCAAGAATTTCGAGGCTCTTACTCTCTTCGCCTTCCCCCTCATCGGGCAATTCAAAACCACCGAGTTCCTCAATCAAGTCTTCGAAGGAAGCATCTCCCGAGTATTTTTCCTCCAAAATGTGCCGAATCTGGCCGGGGTCGGCCACGCGCACCTGAACGGGTTGGTTGAGTTGAAAGGCCAGTTCATCCAGCGCAGTGGGGTTGAGTGGGTCTATCATTGAAAGGTGCATCACCTCTCCATCAAGCCCGATGGGCACGCATTGGTATAGCTTGGCAAGGTCCACCGGGATGAGGCGCACAAGATCGTCGGTAAAATCAATTTCCGTGAGGTCAAGCACGTCAGTGCCCAGATACTCGGCAATCAATTCCAGCTGCGTGGGGAGATCCACCAAACCATCCCGGGCCAGCAGCCCACTGACTGAATCTCCGGAGAGATTGTGCTCCCCCTGCACCACCTCGAGATCCTGCACATCGGCCAGGCCGCGTTCGAGAATGAGAACCAGCAGTGAATTGGTGATGACGTCTGACATGGATGTAATTTATCCGGCCGGGGGGGGTGGAGCGCCGGGCACGGTACCGGGAGGGGCCCCTCCAGCCGCAGCCTGCTCGGCTTGTAAGGCGGCCTGTTGCTCGTCCCATTCTTTCAGGCGCAGCATCATTCCGGTGTAATCCTGCGCCTTATTGATGCAATCTTCGCGGGTGACGATGCCTTCACCGTATTTGCCAAATAACCCGTCATCGAGTGTCACCATTCCGTATTTCTGGCCAGTCTGTTGGTCAGAGGGAATTCGGAATGTTTTGTTATCCCGGATGAGCGCGGAGATGGAGGGGGTCATCACCATAATGTCATGAATCGCCACGCGGCCCTTGGGCAGTCGCTTGCAAAGAATCTGGGAAATCACGCACTGCAATACGGTGGAAAGCTGGATGCGAATGGTTTCCTGCTGTTGCATCGGGAAGGCGTTGACAATCCGATCAACCGTCTTGGCTGCGCCGGTGGTGTGCAAGGTGCCAAAGACCAAGTGGCCGGTCTCGGCGGCGGATACCGCCATTTCGATGGTCTCCAAATCACGCAACTCGCCCACCAGAATCACTTCTGGATCCTGCCGTAAAGCGCGGCGGAGGGCTTCCGCAAAACTGGGCACATCCACATGCACCTCACGCTGGGTGGTGACGGCTTTTTTA
>CAZJRV010000228.1:0-4349 GCA_964548235.1 uncultured Verrucomicrobiota bacterium | reverse complement strand
ATAAATCTGCCGCAGGGAGCGCATGGTCGCAAGGTGTTCAAGCCCCGCATCAGTGATCTGTGTTTCGGCCAAGCTAATGATTCGCAGTTGCGTAAGGGGGCGCAAATGCACCAGCCCATCATCGCCCACGCCCGTTTTGGCAAGATACAATTCGCGCAATTGCGTGTGTCTCCCAATGATCGCCAAATCCGCGTTGGCCACAGCCTTGTTGGAAAGATCCAGATAGGTAATGCGCCCTCGGTTGTCTTTTTTCACCTCCTCTTCGCTGGCCTGGGAAATCACCCAGTCAACGCCGGTGCCGCCGTGGTTGCCCGCGCCGCCTTGCGGCGAATCGCAGCCGGCCAACACGAGTGCCATAGCGATGATCAAAAACCTCATGGCGCGAAGCTAACCCAGCCAGGGCATCGGTGCAAACTTTGAAACAATTTTGAAAAAAAGAAGAGAGGCGGACACCAGAAGATGGCAACCCGCCCCTCGTTCGAGGCATGTCACAGACCATTGTATCCTCAACGAAATACTTGTCTGACTTGTTGGCTGTACTAAGCCTTCGTTATAATAAGTAGAGCAAACCCCGTGCCAAGTGGTGGTGTTACAAAAAACCCCTGAAAACTATCGATTGAAAAAAAAGCGCGCGCATTCGCGCGTGAAGTTTGCACATTCCGCGCAAAAATTACTCCACTACCAGCACCGGTTCACCTAAAATTTCCATGCGCGGTTGCACGCCCAATCCGGCGGCGGTGCTGGCGGCGAGGCGACCACCTTTTCGTTGCGGCGCGCCTTCGGCGATGCTTGTGGTGACGTAGCTGTTGAAGTCCGTGGAGCTGAACAAGAGCTCCGGCGGCGTGCTGTGCGCCAGCGCGGCGATGGCGGCGGTGACGATGTCGCCGCCCCAGCTGTCCTCGATGGTCATGGCGATGCCCAGTTCCACGCAGAGGTCGCGTGCTTGTTTTAACTTTGTCAGGCCGCCAAGCTTGCTGATTTTCAGGTTCACCACATCCATCGCGCCATCGGCGTGGCCGCGCAACAACGGCGCGAGGCTGTCGATGTTTTCGTCCAGAACAAAGGGCAAATCCGTGCGGCGCCGGATTGCGAGGTTTTCCTCGTACGTGCGGCACGGTTGCTCGATGTACACATCCACATCGCGCACGGCACGCACCACACGGGCGGCCTCGTGCATGAGCCAGCCGGTGTTGGCATCGGCCACGAGCTTGTCGGTGGGCTCAAGGATGGCGCGCGCCTCGTGAATACGCTGGATGTCTTCCTCCGGATTGCCGCCCACCTTGAGCTGAAAACGGCGGTAGCCTTCCTTGCGATAGGCAGAAATTTTTTGCGCCATTGCTTCGGGGGCTTCCTGCGAAATGGCGCGGTACAAAACAAAGTCCTCGCCAAACCGGCCTCCGAGCAGTTCGCAAACGCTTTGCCCACTGGCTTGCCCAAGCAAATCCCAGCACGCCATATCCAGCGCGCTCTTCACGTATGGATGGCCTTGCAGTGCTTTGTCCATCAGCCGATTGATGGGCCCGAGTCGCGTGGGATCCTGTCCGATGAGATGCGGCGCCAGTTCGCCAATGCCCGCGCGCGCGCCCTCGGCATACGCCGGCAAATAAAACGGCCCGAGCGGACACACCTCGCCATGGCCAGTGAAGCCCTCATCGGTTTCGATGGCCACCACAGTGCTGTCAAACACCGTCACGGATTTGCCGCAGGACCATTTGTAAGTGCCCTCGTGAAGGGGGAGATCAACTTGATAAACGTGGAAGCGCGTGATTTTCATTTCAAATTTTTATGAGTGAGCAAAACGAGATAACCCTAAAAACCCAATCGGCCAATCTGTTTTTTCGGCCGTGGCAAGATCGGCCAGCACCTCACCCATCACGCTGGCGAATTTGAAACCGTGCCCGCTGAAGCCGCACGCGAGCGTGACGCGTTCATGCGCCGGATGATGGTCCACGATAAAATGCCCGTCGGGCGTGTTCGTGTAAAGGCACGTGCGCTGCTCGATTAAGGGGCCGTCGCCGGACGGCAAGTGGCGGGTGAACACCGCGCGGATTTCGTCCGCATCGGCGGGCAACGGATCGCGCTGCGCCGCCGCCGCGGTGGTGGGCGCGCCCGGGCAATGGAGTGCCGCCTTGAGCCCCGGCCCGCCGCTGCCATCGGGCGTGTGCGGAAAGCCGTAGTAAAACCCCGGCCCATCATGGTCGATGGCCCACACGGGAAATCGATCGGCGGTGAATTGGCCAAGGTCGGGCGGTTGCACCCAACCGAGCACTTGGCGCGTGACAGTCAACGGCAAATTCTGCAGCACCTCTGACGTCCATGCGCCCGCGGTGAAAACCAAATGCCCCGCCGCGTATTCGCCCATGGGCGTGCGCGCGGTAACGCCTTGCGCGGTGGCGGTCCAATCGAGCACCGGCTCGTTGCCGTGCAAATTCGCGCCGTGGCGTTGGGCCGCTTCAATCATCGCCCCCACGGCGACCTCGGAAAGCACATACCCCGCTTGTTCCTCGTGCAATCCCACGAAATTATCGGGCAACAAAAACTGTGGCCATTGGGAATGCAACGCTGCGGCGGTGAATCGAGTATGAGCCAGCCGGTGAGTTTGCGCAGAGGCCAGCGCGCCCGAAAATAACTCGCCCTTTTCCGGTCCCATATAAAGCGCACCGGTGAGGTGCAGAAGTTTTTGGCCGCATTCTTCGCCGAGCGTTTCCCAGCGATCATACGCGCCACGCAGCAGCGGCACGTAATCGGGATGCTCGGAATACGAAAGTCGAATGGCACGCGTGCGCCCGGCAAAGGAGGCCAATGGATTGGGCAGCGCACCGGCCTCGAGCCCCAGCACCCGCAAGCCGCGCGCGGCAAGTTCGCGGCACGCGGCTGCGCCCATCGAGCCCACGCCCGCCACGATGACATCATGCGCCACGCGCGTAGCTTAACTGCGGGGATGCCGGACAGGAACATCTTTCCCAAAAAGAGTTGGACAAATATTGAACGCTCCATAGAATGCAAGGGTCTTTGAAAAAAGAGTCTGGGATGACGATACACCGATGGACCATTTTGTTTGGCTTGCTGCTGGTGGCAGTGGGCGTGGGCGGCTATTATGTCACCGGGGCGCAGCAACCGACGGCACTGATCCCGGCGGTACTGGGCGTGGCGATGTTCGTGTGCGGCGTAGTGGCCGCACAGGGAGCGATGCGGATGCTGGCGATGCACGTGGCGGCATTGATCGGGTTGATCGGGTTTGTGGGGCCAGTGGTCACGATTGTGAAGGACATCTCCAGCGCGGCCAATACGGCGGCGGTGCTTTCCAAGGGCTTCACCTCCGCGTTGTGCCTGATGTTTGTGATGATGTGCATCAACTCCTTCCTCGAAGCCCGGCGCGCGCGCAACGCAGGCAAAAGCACGAAAGAGGATGACAAGGATTTGATTGGAGACGAAGATGAGGATTTGGACACGGATTTTCAGGATGAACAGGATTCCGTATCCTGAGCATCCTAAAAATCCCTGCTCAAACTGGTTTCATTAATTGACCCGCCGCACTCCGTGCCGTTCAATACCGGCGCACCATGAAATGCATTTTCATTTTTTCCGTGTTGTGGCTGTGTTGCACCGTTCAATCCGCGCCACGGCCGAACATCATTTTCTTTTTGTCCGATGACCATCGTTGGGATCGCCTCGGCTGTGCGGGGCACTCAATCCTGAAAACGCCCCACCTCGACCGGTTGGCCGCGGAGGGCGCGCGGTTTCCGAACATGTTTGTGACCACCTCCATTTGTGCGGCCAGCCGCGCGTCGATCTTCACCGGTTTGTACGAGCGCACGCATGGTTACACGTTTGGCACGCCGCCGATTGCGGAAAAGCACAGCCTCACCAGTTATCCGGCCCTGTTGAAAAAGGCGGGCTACCGCACGGGCTTTATCGGCAAGTTTGGCGTGGGCATTGGGCAGGCGGAACGGAATCAGATGTTCGACCTGTTTCACCCCATTGGGCGCGGGCCCTATTTCAAAAAACAGAAGGACGGCTCACTGCGCCACGAGACTGAACTGTGCGGCGACAAGGCGATTGAGTTTTTGGAGAACAACCCGAAGGGCAAATCGTTTTGCCTGTCGGTGAGCTTCAACGCCTCTCACGCGGAGGATCGCGACAAGCGCCCGGGCATCGGGCATTTCCCGTGGCCCAAGGCGGTGGATGGACTGTACGAGGATGTGAAGATCGATAAGCCGCGCTTGGCGGATCCGAAAATTTTTGCGGCGCATCCGAAGTTCATGAAGGAATCGATGAATCGAGACCGGTGGTATTGGCGCTGGGACACGCCTGAGAAATATCAGGTGAACCTTCGCGCCTACTACCGG
>CAZJRV010000227.1:0-4365 GCA_964548235.1 uncultured Verrucomicrobiota bacterium | reverse complement strand
CGAGGATGTCGATCAACCCGTGGCCGCGCTTATTAAGGATTTGAAACAACGCGGGATGCTCGATGAAACACTCGTCATTGTCGGCGGCGAATTTGGCCGCACCATTTATTCGCAGGGCGCCCTCACCAAAACCAATCACGGCCGCGACCACCACGGCCGATGCTTCACCACGCTGGTGGCTGGAGGCGGATTCAAAGCCGGCTACGAGCATGGCGCCACTGATGATTACAGCTACAACATCACGCGCGACCCTGTGCACATCAATGACCTGAACGCTACGCTGCTCCAGCAAATGGGCATCGACCACGAACTTCTCACCTACCGCTTCCTCGGACTGGATCAACGTCTCACAGGCGTGGAAGGGGCGAAAGTGATTCCGCAATTGATTGCCTAGTCCCCGGCATCGTTGTGACAGGAAAACACCTTTTCTCGGCTGCATTCATCCCGATTGAGGTTTCGTCTTTCAAACCACGGAACTAAAAGGGTGTCCACAAGCAGCTGAAATAGATGGTAGAGCACCAGTGGCACTGCGCCGTAAGGATTGCCTGAGAAAAAATTACTCCAAACATAGATGCCGTTTGGAAGAGTTTTTTGGGAGCCACTGAGGATGATGGCAGTGCGATCAGGCCAGCCAAACCGGAGCCAGCCGGAAAGAAAATAATTCCAGCCAAGCAAACCCAAATGCAAAATGGCGCACGCCACGAAGAAGCGCAGGACAATTTGAGGTGCTCCCTGGAGCTGTTGCGCACCGGAAGCAAAACCGGTGTAAACGAACATCAGGATGATGAACTGCGGCACAATACGGATGAAAGGGCGAATGGACTCTGTGCGTTCCCAAAGAAAAGGCCGCAGCAATTGGCCGATGGCAATGGGCAGCAATACCATGTAAGCCATGCGCAACATCATTTGGCTTACGTGGAAATCAACATCCGCGCCGATGCTGAGATCTAGGATGAAAGGTGTGAGCAGAAAGGTAAGGCTGTTTGAGAGGAGAGTGCAGATTAGAGCAAGCTCGCGGTTGCCGCCGGCCATCATCGTTAATGCAATGGCAGATGCAAGGCTGCCAGCTTGGGCAGACATAATCATCATGGCTGGCAGGAAATTTTCATTCCCAGCCGGCGCAAGCCACACACTCAAGCAGTAGGCCAACGCAGGCGAAATAAAATAAATGCTGAGTAACACGGGGATAATGGCATGGAAGTTGGTGGCCTGTTTCACAAGGCTGGAGGTATCCATCGTGAAACCAGCAATGCCAAGCATGATGCCGACGAAGACAGGGATCACCCATCCAGTTTGCTTGAGTTGCAACCCGGCGCCGGGCGCAAGGATGCCGACGGGGATTAGCAAAATCAGGGCAGCGAGAAACCAGTAGCGCCGAAATAGATCGCGGCCGTGCGCCATCAGCGCACTCCCATCACCTTGTGGAGGTCGCGTGCCACCATCCCCATGGTGAGGTAGCGTTTTTCAGGCACAAATTCCAGGCATTTCAAAATCAAATCCTCAAGCAATTGCGGAATATTTGGGTTGAATTTGCGGGGCTTGCGAATGAGGTATTTGGGATTGAGTTGATTAGCCAGTTTTTCACGGGAGGACTCACCCTCGAATGGTTTCACCTGCGTTAGCATTTCGTAGACGGTGACTCCAAAGGAATAAATGTCCGCGCGCTGGTCAAAGCGCCAGCCATTCACCACTTCCGGCGCCATGTAAAGCGGGGTGCCGGATTTGCGTTCAAACTTCGCGGGAGTGTCGGGAATCATCTGTGCGGTATCAAAATCACAAAGATACAAAGTGCCACCACGGCTGATGATGAGATTTTCTGGCTTGATATCCAGGTGCATAATGCCCTGCGCATGAATGTGCACCATGCCCGCGGCCAGATCGATAATCATATCGCTGAGGATTTCCTCCAGCATTGGATCTTCGCGCACGTTCATTTCGCGCAGGTGCATTCCCTCCACATACTGAAGCACGGCATATTCACGTCCGCTCACTTTCCCGCTGTCATGAAACGCCACGACATTGGCGTGTGGCTCCAACCGAGCCATAATCACGCAACCGTGCCGAAACAAGGCAGGCCCGTTGGAGCCTGAATTAAACGTGTCATGCATCACACGTAACGCCAGACTGGCCCCTTCTGGATTGGTGACTAACCACAGCGTGGCCAGCCCGCCCTTTGAGATACGCTCGAGCAGGCGGTAGTCGCCAAACTTGCCATTTTCAACCAGTTGAATCTTGACCTCCTTTTATTGCCACGCCGATGAGGCCGCGCGTGGGCACCATCCAAACGGTGAACGCGACTTGTTTCAATAAAAAATCTCTTGGCGAACAGGAAGTTTGAGGCTGTACTGCGGCGTTTGCGACATTCCGTTGCCATCTTACTCTATCTGGCGTGCGTGTTTCTGGGCGCAGCACTACTCTCACCCTTGACGTGGAAGGCAGTTTTCTCGGATTGGTCGTTTCTGCCATTCCTGAAAGAGCACGATGATTTCCACCGTTACTTTAACCGCTGCCTGCTTGGCCTTGCCCTGTTGGGCTTGGGGGTATTATGTCGTTTCTCGGGCATCCAATCCGCATCGGAAATCGGCTGGATCAATCCCCGCAAACAATGGGCTTGGCTGGGCAAAGGCCTACTACTTGGCCTGGCCACATTGACGGCCGTTGCCATTCTGCCCCTTCTAACCGGTACACGGGAAATACTTCCCACCCCCGTCCTAGAAGACTGGATGCGTCATTTTGGCAATGCCTTGATCGCCGGGGTTCTTGTTGCCGTGATAGAGGAAACCCTTTTCCGCGGGGTGCTCTTTGGCTTGTTGCGAAGGGATTTGCCATGGCGCACCGCAGCGGTGACAGGATCACTCTTTTTTGCGGCCATGCATTTCCTAGATCAAAAACCAAATATCGAATCCATTACGTGGACATCCGGTTTTTCTGCCCTGCCGATGATGGTGCATGATTTTGGAAATGACCCGTATGGAGCGGCTAAATTCATCAACCTCACGCTGGCGGGGATTTTCCTATGCGCTCTTTGGCAACACACAGGCAACCTCTATTGTTCCATCGGAGTGCATGCCGGCTGGATTTTTTGCCTAAAGACTAATGGCTTCTTAACACAATCAGCAGTCGCCACCCCCTCGAGCCTTTGGGGGAGTGGAGAAATCAGCGATGGATGGGCAGCGACCCCCTTGCTTGTAATATTGGTTTGGGTTATGCTCCGTGACAATGCAGACAGCCATCAAACTGACTGATTCCCTGCTGGGCCTTGCCTTCCCGGAAGTTTGCCAAGTGTGCGATGCATCACATGCCGATGCAAACGATGGATTTGTCTGCCGGAAATGCCTGGCAAGGGTGTTCCCAACCTCGCCACCTTGGTGCGAAAAATGCGGGCTGCCATTCGAGGAAGCCCCCTCTCAAGCAATAACCTGCGGGAACTGCCATGAGGCAGATTGGAATTTCAACCGGGCCCGCTCCATGATGGCGGCCCGGGGCTTGGTGCGGGAAGTGATTCACCGTTTCAAATACAACCGACATGAATTTTTTGAACCACTCATGATTCAATGGCTGCAAGGATGCAAATCACTTTTTCCTGAATCACCCGAGTGCGTGATCCCCATTCCCCTGCACCCACTTAAAGAGCGTGACCGCGGCTTCAACCAAGCCCGAAGATTGGCTGATGGCGTGGCCGCCCACATGCGATTGCCATTGGAAACGGGGCGTTTGCGACGTGTAATTTACACCCAAACTCAGACGAATCTCTCCCGAAAAGAACGATTGGTGAATATGCAGGGCGCGTTTGAAGCAAACAAACCGATGCCATTTACCCGTGTTTTACTGGTGGATGACGTAATGACAACCGGCGCTACTGCCAGCGCAGGGGCCATGGCACTGCAACGAGCGGGAGTGAAACAGGTAGATATCCTGACCCTCGCGAGAGGTTTGCCGGTTTAGTTTTGGCTTGAGGCGCTGGCCAGATTCGCCAACATTCCCGCCAACGGCATTGCTGTTATTATGGCTCACCATCCCAAAAAAACCCTCGGACTCGAGACGGCCGAACCCGCAGTCACTCCCCCCCCAATGGAGCAGGAGCCGGCGATTGAAAAGAAGCCCGTAAGCACCGGCACCACTCGCAAGCGCGAAATCCCGCAGGGTTTGTGGACAAAATGCCCCGACTGTACAGAGATGATTTTTGACAAGGAGCTGGAGGAAAACCAAAAGGTCTGCCCACATTGCACACATCATTTTCCAACTACTGCGCGCGCAAGGATTACCGCTTTGACGGAACCGGATTCTTTCGAGGAGTTCGATTCGGAAATGATCAGTGTCGACACCTTGGAATTCACCGGCACCGCGGCTTACGCAGACAAGCTG
>CAZJRV010000226.1:0-4371 GCA_964548235.1 uncultured Verrucomicrobiota bacterium | reverse complement strand
GAGCCAATATGAAACGACTGTTAATTTTTTTACTGGCCGCCGTGTGCCTGCAAAGCGCCCAAGCCCGCATCAACGTCACCAGCCTGCCCGGGCGCGACTCGGTGCAATTGACCATCTACAACAGCGCCGACCTCACGCTCGTCAAAGAAACCCGCACGCTCACGCTCAAAAAAGGCCGCAACCGACTAGAGTTTTCCTGGGCCGGTACATTGATTGATCCCACCAGCGTGGAGTTCCGCCCCATCACTCACGCGGATGAAGTGGAAATTTTAGACATCCGTTTCCCGCCGCGTGTCACAAACACCCTCGAGTGGAACATCCACAGCGAGTTCGCCGGGGAAGTGAAAACGGAGATCCGCTACTTCACCAGCGGCATCACGTGGAGCGCCGATTACGTTTGCGAAGCCAACGCCAACGAAAACCAAATGACCTTCGCCGGCAACGTCCGCGTCACCAATCGCAGCGGCGAGGATTATCCAAAAGCTCAGATCCGCCTCGTCGTGGGCGTCGTGCGGCTTGTCGAAAAAATCATCGACCTCGCCCGCCAAGGCCAACCGGTTCCGCCCGCCGGCGCGCCGAGGCCATCTCTTTCAACAAACACCCGCGCCCGCGCAGGTGCCGCCTTAGGAGCCGCCCTCGCAGAGGCCGAGGAGCGCCAAAAAGAAGTCACCAAAGAAGCTCTGGGCGAATATTTCCTCTACACCGTTGGCGGGCGCGACACCATTGCCAATGGCTGGAGCAAGCGGCTTCCCTCTTTCAGCACCGCCGAGGTGCCGATCACCAGTTATTACAAATACGAGAAGGAACGCTACGGTGCGGCGGTGATGCGGTTTTATAAATTCAAGAACGACGAGGAGAGCAAGCTCGGCAAAGAACCCCTACCCGATGGCAGCGTGATGGCTTTCCGCACGGTGACCAAAGACAACCTCTACAACTTCGTTGGTCGCACCGCAGTGAAGTACATCCCCATCGACGAGGAAGTGGAGATGCAACTGGGCAACGACGCCGAAGTGCGCATTGCGCCCAAGATGATGGTTTGGCAAAAAGATGCCATCCGTTTCGACCGCTTCGGCAACGTCACCGGCTGGACCACAAAGGCCACCTGGCAGATCGAGCTGCAAAATTCAAAAAGCATCCCCGTCACCCTCGACATCCGCCGCACCTTTCCCGGCGACTGGGAAGTGGCCACTGAGGACAAGTTCGAAAAAGTGGATGCCAAGAAAATCAAATTTGTTTTCCAGCTCAATCCCGGCGAAAAGCGCACCCTCAACTACACCCTCACCACCCGCCACGGAACCAATGCGACGAAGTAGCTTTATTCTGGCGCTGTTACTCGCGTTCAGCGCCCAAGCCCGCATCAACGTCACCAGCCTGCCCGGCCGCGACTCGGTGCAGTTGACTATCTACAACAGCGTGGACCTCACGTTGGTCAAAGAA
Source organism: uncultured Verrucomicrobiota bacterium (assembly GCA_964548235.1). Lineage (GTDB taxonomy): Bacteria > Verrucomicrobiota > Verrucomicrobiia > Limisphaerales > UBA1100 > JACNJL01. The sequence continues at coordinate 2,934 of CAZJRV010000226.1, read as the reverse complement.
ACCCGCACGTTGACGTTTAAGAAAGGCTCGAACCGCTTGGAGTTTTCGTGGGCGAACACGTTGATCGATCCGACGAGTGTGGAATTTCGGCCGCTGCAAAAGGCAGATCAAATTGAAGTGCTCGACGTGCGCTTCCCGCCGCGTGTCACGAACACGCTCGAGTGGAACATCAACAGCGAAGTCGCGGGCGAAGTGGAAGTGGAGATTCGCTACTTCACCAGCGGCATTGTGTGGAGCGCGGATTACGTGTGCGAAGCCAATGCGAATGAAAACCAAATGACCTTCGCGGGCAACGTGCGTGTCACTAATCGCAGCGGCGAGGATTATCCGGACGCGCAGATTCGGCTCGTTGTCGGTGTGGTGCGATTGGTCGAACGCATTTCCGAACTTGCCCAACGCGAAAAGACCATCAACCTCGGTGCGCCACCGATGAACGGACCGGGCTTTGACCGCAAACCCGGCAGATGGGCGCAATTCCACGGCCTCAGTGATTTAGCCAAAAAAGCCGAGGAAGCCAAATCGGTAGTCAAGGAATCCATTGGCGAATATTTCCTCTACACCGTCGAAGGCCGCAACACCATCGCCAATGGCTGGAGCAAGCGGCTGCCCTCGTTCAGCACCGCCGAGGTGCCGATCACCAGTTACTACAAATACGAAAAGGAACGCTTCGGCGCAGCGGTGATGCGGTTTTACAAATTCAAGAACGACAAAGACAGCAAACTCGGCAACGAACCCTTGCCCGACGGCAGCGTGATGGCGTTTCGATCGGTGACGAAAGACAACCTTTACAACTTCGTCGGCCGCACAGCGGTGAAGTACATCCCCATCGACGAGGAAGTGGAAATGCAACTGGGCAACGACGCCGAAGTGCGCATCCAGCCCAAGTTGATGGACTGGAAAAAAGTGGACATCGCGTTCAACAAATCCGGAAACGTTGATGGCTCGACAACCAAAGCCACGTGGGAAATCGAGCTGCAAAATTCCAAAAGCATCCCCGTCACCGTCGACATCCGCCGCAACTTCAGCGGCGATTGGGACGTGGCCACCGATGACCAATTTGAAAAAGTGGACGCCACCAAAATCAAATTCGTTTTCCAACTCCAGCCCGGCGAAAAGCGCACGCTCAAATACACCCTCACCACCCGCACCGGCACCAATGCGCGGAAGTGACACCATGGCTCAGCAGAAGCTTCGCCCTCCCGTGCTTGGCACATTCTTTGCGGTTATCCTTTTGACCCTCGGTTGCGGCAAACCTGAGCCCACCGAAAAACCCCAGCCGGCCGTGCCACCCAAAATTGCGGCACCCGTCTCCACCCCCGAACGCGAGGAGGCCGCCAAGGCGTTATTTGAAAAGGCGGCGTCGGATTTCCACAACCCCTCCGCCGATGCCACCGGCGAACAAAAAACCAAATTGCTCGAAGGCGCCGCCAAGCGTTACGAACAATTGCTGAAGGATTACCCTGAGCAAAAACGCTGGTGCGCCCAGACCCTCCGCAGCCTCGCAGGTATCCGCGCCGAACAGGGCGACACCGCCACCGCCCTCGAACACTACGACCGAGTGGCCAATGATTTCAGCAATCAGGAATTCGAAGTTTTACAGGCTTGGAAAGCCGCCGCCGATTTATTGTGGGATGCCGAAAAGAAAACCGAAGCCAAGGCATACTACCAAAAAATCGTCGCCCGCTTCGACCGCAAAGAAATCCCGTCCGTCTACAAAATCATCCTCAACGTTTCCAAAAAGCGCGCGGGGGATTAAAGTTGTTTTCCAACACTTGAATTAGACACGGATTTCACGGATTGATTCATCTGTGAAAATCCGTGAAATCCATGTCTGTTTTTATCAATGTCGGAAATGCCGCGCGCCGGTGAAGACCATTGCCATTCCGCGTTCGTTGGCGGCGGCGATGACCTCATCATCGCGGACGGAGCCGCCGGGTTGGATGGCGGCCGTGGCACCGGCTTCGGCGGCGGCGATAAGGCCGTCGGCGAATGGGAAGAACGCGTCACTGCACACCACGCTTCCTTCGAGTGAGAGCTGGGCTTCGCCGGCCTTCCAGATGGCGATGCGGCTGGAATCAATCCGGCTCATTAGGCCCGCGCCGATGCCGAGCGTGCAGCCGGGGCCGCAGTAAACGATGGCGTTGCTCTTGACGTGTTTGACGATACGCCAACCGAAGAGCATCGCGGCCATTTCGTCGTCAGTCGGCGCGCGTTCTGTGACCACTTTTAAATCGGCGGCGGCGGCGGTTTTGATGTCGCGTTCCTGCACGAGAAACGATTCCGCGCCGGTATTGCGCACGTCCCACGCGACGGCGGTGAAGGGATTCTTCAGCAAACGCAGCAGGCGCAGATTTTTCTTTTTTTGCAAAATCGCCTTCGCCTCGTCAGTGAATTCCGGCGCGATGATAACCTCGCTGAAAATCTCCGCGATGGCCTCGGCGCAGTCGGCGTCGAGCGGCCGGTTTACGGCGATGATGCCGCCGAAGGGCGCTTGATTGTCCGTGGCGAAGGCGCGGTCCCACGCCTCGCGCAAGCTCGCGCCCTGCCCCATGCCGCAAGGATTGGTGTGCTTGAGGATAGCCAGCGTCGGTACGTCCTCCGTGAATTCGCAGATCAAATTCGCTGCCGCCGTGGCGTCGAGGATGTTGTTGTACGAAAGCGCCTTGCCGTGCAGTTGCTCGAAGTACTCGTCGAACTTGCCGTACAAGCCGGCACGTTGATGGGGGTTTTCGCCGTAGCGCAATGTTTGCACCAAGGGAGCTTGCACCATCAATTCAGTCGGCAACTCTTCAGACGCCTCTTCAGTGCTTTCGCCGACAAATGCAGTTTGCAAATGCGCCGCTATGGCAGCGTCGTACTCGGCGGTACGCGCATACACTTTCACAGCGAGGGCACGGCGCAACTCGAGCGTGGTATCACCGGCGGATTGGATTT
>CAZJRV010000225.1:0-4373 GCA_964548235.1 uncultured Verrucomicrobiota bacterium | reverse complement strand
CAAGCGTGAACGCCACCGCCGCCAAGACCGCTATATTTCTGATTGTCTTATTCATCTCAAAAATCCTACTTCTATTCATTCACAGGTAACCGCACGCACTTATTGCCCCTGACCGATTTTGCTGACCAGTTCCTCGAGCTTGGCGATACGATCCTCCTGCGTGGTCGAGTTGGCCAGGCGCGCCTTCAAAACTTCGACCTCTGACTCCAATTCCTCAATTCGGGTGCGATACTGCTTTTCCAGGGAATCCAAACGCTTCTCCAAGTCGTGGTCGATCTCGGCGGACTGTTTGTGGTGCTGCTGAAATCCAGCCACCAATTCGTAAAATATCCGGTCCGGAGTGACTGTTTTCACTTTTTCAACCAACGGCTTTTTTCCGGGTGCAGAGAGCAAATCATCACCCACATTCACCGCATCGGGCATCAATTTTTCGACATTCTGGGCAACCACACCCACATGAACCTCCCCCGGGGAACTGGCATACAAGGAGGCCAACTCTTTCTTGTAGCGATATTCAACAATGGGCAATTCCAGTATGTTTTGTAGAGCCTTGCCGGTATCCCTCTGCACGATGTCGGTCTTGATTCGTTGATCGCTTGAATTATGAAAACCCGCTGCATGGAGACCACTGGCCGATATTCCCAATCTACGAGGATGCGCACCATTTACAACTTCAACAAAATTAAGAGAGTTCTCGGCACCTTGTTTACCGAAGTACCAAACGTTATAACCATCATTTACAAAATGCTGAAATGTACCTCTACTACCCCCAGCATTTGTTTGTCTCAAAGTGATATATGCATGCTCATAATGATCGTCGCCATGAGCTGTTATCTTCAAACTGGCAGGATTACCATTTTCCCCGTAAATATGAATCTCGTCATCACCAGCATCAGCAGTTCCAACACCTAAATTACCCATTCCATTTATAGATAGTCTGGTGGCCCAAGAATTTGAGTCCGCATTTGCCGGGTCAGCTTGCTGCTGAATAAGGAAGGAACCCTGCTTTCGATGGCTACTGGGTGAACCATACTGTGACACCAACCGAAACCCCGGGTAGTCTGTCCCAATGTAATCCATTCCCATCTGGATCATGGTCAATCCGTTATTATAACTCCCCGGCCTAAGCCGGATATTTGTGTGACCGACCACACTAGCCACCGTGCCGGTCCCTGCGGGATCGCCGTAACCCAGCTCGATCCCACCTCCCAGCGTGGTCGATATGTCCAAAACAGCTCCGGTATCGGTGAGTCGCATGCGTTCATGTCCACGCACATGCCATTGTTGATGTTCGTTGATTCGATCATTCTTCCACAGCCATTCGTCATCGACATCGTTGTAAAGACCAACAACGTCATCAGTACTTCCATCGTTTGACATGAAAACATATCGACCGTCGATGCTGTATCCGTTCCAGCCATTAGCCCCCGTTCCGGTTGTCTGCACGGTGCCATATCCTCCAGTGACACCGCCAATACCCCTGGTTGCATGCACCAAAAACCCATTGTCGGAACGCACCGCTTTGTTGAAATCAAACCGGCTCAAGTCTGTTGCAATGTGAAAATAACCCGTGTTCAAGCCGCCAAAGGTGGTTTTTTCGTTTCCATTGGAGACCTCCAAACCGTGTCCGTATCCATCAAGCGCCGATGTCAGCCTGCCGCTCAGGGTCGCGCCTCCCGTCTCCTCAAGCGTCAGCGTCGGCGTACTGCCGGGACCAATCTCGAGCGCGCTTCCATTCTTGCGGATATTTATGTTGCCGGCCCCATCGGTCAATGTCCGGGCCTGTTTGGCTGCAAACGCAAACGGAGAACTGACCAACCTCAGGCGAGGCGCAATCTCGGTGTTGCCCGCATCCAATCCCTGCACCGCGATTCCGATGTATCGATCTGAAATGGAGTCCCCATCAAAAACAGCCGACAGGCTGCCGTCGGGCTCGCTCTCGTACTGGCTTCCCTCCCCCAATAGAACGCTGAAATACCCCTTGTCTACGGTCACCGTCTGCTGCTCTGTCCAAAGCTTCGTTCCGCCGGACTTGGCATCGTAAAGCCGGAATATGACATCATAATTTGCCGGGGCGGACACCCGTTGGGTTGAATCCGATGGGTCTTCCACACTGCCCAGCGGATCACCGTTGCCATCGACCAGGAACCCCTGGTAGGTCATCCGCTCTGGTGGGTTGGCATCCGCCGCACGCGCCAAGTCTGCCAGGCCAATGGCTAACGCCAACATCGCCACTGTATTTCGGATTGTCCTGTTCATTCAAAAATTTCTACTACTATTGATTCACCGGTAACCGAACACCATTATTCTCCCTGGCCGATCTTGCTGACCAGTTCCTCGAGCTTGGCGATACGATCCTCCTGCGTGGTCGAGTTGGCCAGGCGCGCCTTCAAAACTTCGACCTCTGACTCCAATTCCTCAATTCGGGTGCGATACTGCTTTTCCAGGGAATCCAAACGCTTCTCCAAGTCGTGGTCGATCTCGGCGGACTGTTTGTGGTGCTGCTGAAATCCAGCCACCAATTCGTAAAATATCCGGTCCGGAGTGACTGTTTTCACTTTTTCAACCAACGGCTTTTTTCCGGGTGCAGAGAGCAAATCATCACCCACATTCACCGCATCGGGCATCAATTTTTCGACATTCTGGGCAACCACACCCACATGAACCTCCCCCGGGGAACTGGCATACAAGGAGGCCAACTCTTTCTTGTAGCGATATTCAACAATGGGCAATTCCAGTATGTTTTGTAGAGCCTTGCCGGTATCCCTCTGCACGATGTCGGTCTTGATTCGTTGATCGCTTGAATTATGAAAACCCGCTGCATGGAGACCACTGGCCGATATTCCCAATCTACGAGGATGCGCACCATTTACAACTTCAACAAAATTAAGAGAGTTCTCGGCACCTTGTTTACCGAAGTACCAAACGTTATAACCATCATTTACAAAATGCTGAAATGTACCTCTACTACCCCCAGCATTTGTTTGTCTCAAAGTGATATATGCATGCTCATAATGATCGTCGCCATGAGCTGTTATCTTCAAACTGGCAGGATTACCATTTTCCCCGTAAATATGAATCTCGTCATCACCAGCATCAGCAGTTCCAACACCTAAATTACCCATTCCATTTATAGATAGTCTGGTGGCCCAAGAATTTGAGTCCGCATTTGCCGGGTCAGCTTGCTGCTGAATAAGGAAGGAACCCTGCTTTCGATGGCTACTGGGTGAACCATACTGTGACACCAACCGAAACCCCGGGTAGTCTGTCCCAATGTAATCCATTCCCATCTGGATCATGGTCAATCCGTTATTATAACTCCCCGGCCTAAGCCGGATATTTGTGTGACCGACCACACTAGCCACCGTGCCGGTCCCTGCGGGATCGCCGTAACCCAGCTCGATCCCACCTCCCAGCGTGGTCGATATGTCCAAAACAGCTCCGGTATCGGTGAGTCGCATGCGTTCATGTCCACGCACATGCCATTGTTGATGTTCGTTGATTCGATCATTCTTCCACAGCCATTCGTCATCGACATCGTTGTAAAGACCAACAACGTCATCAGTACTTCCATCGTTTGACATGAAAACATATCGACCGTCGATGCTGTATCCGTTCCAGCCATTAGCCCCCGTTCCGGTTGTCTGCACGGTGCCATATCCTCCAGTGACACCGCCAATACCCCTGGTTGCATGCACCAAAAACCCATTGTCGGAACGCACCGCTTTGTTGAAATCAAACCGGCTCAAGTCTGTTGCAATGTGAAAATAACCCGTGTTCAAGCCGCCAAAGGTGGTTTTTTCGTTTCCATTGGAGACCTCCAAACCGTGTCCGTATCCATCAAGCGCCGATGTCAGCCTGCCGCTCAGGGTCGCGCCTCCCGTCTCCTCAAGCGTCAGCGTCGGCGTACTGCCGGGACCAATCTCGAGCGCGCTTCCATTCTTGCGGATATTTATGTTGCCGGCCCCATCGGTCAATGTCCGGGCCTGTTTGGCTGCAAACGCAAACGGAGAACTGACCAACCTCAGGCGAGGCGCAATCTCGGTGTTGCCCGCATCCAATCCCTGCACCGCGATTCCGATGTATCGATCTGAAATGGAGTCCCCATCAAAAACAGCCGACAGGCTGCCGTCGGGCTCGCTCTCGTACTGGCTTCCCTCCCCCAATAGAACGCTGAAATACCCCTTGTCTACGGTCACCGTCTGCTGCTCTGTCCAAAGCTTCGTTCCGCCGGACTTGGCATCGTAAAGCCGGAATATGACATCATAATTTGCCGGGGCGGACACCCGTTGGGTTGAATCCGATGGGTCTTCCACACTGCCCAGCGGATCACCGTTGCCATCGACCAGGTAGCCCTGGTAGGTCATCCGCTC
>CAZJRV010000224.1:0-4375 GCA_964548235.1 uncultured Verrucomicrobiota bacterium | reverse complement strand
CCTCGGGCGTGCAGGAATGATACCACGTGCCTTCCGGATACACCACCGCCACCGGCCCGCGCAGGCACACCCGCAGGCAGTTGGCCTTGGTGCGAAACACCTGCGGTTCCGGTCCAACGAGATCCAGTTCCTTCAGCCGGCTCTTCAAAAAATCCCACGCCGCCAATCCAGCGGCCTTGTCGCAACACTTGGCTTCGGTCTGATCGGCACACAGAAAAATATGCCGTTGGTATTTGTTGAGCCCCAATGCCTTGACAGCTTGCTGCAAATCTTCCACACCCCGATTGGAGCGGATGCGCATCCATCCGTCAAGAATCCGCGGCTTCGGCCAGCTTGTGCTTGCCGCCGTGTACCATCAGCCTATGCTTTGGCGATGCGAATGATGCTAGTTTTGTTCTTGTCCGCCCTCGCCCTCCACGCTGAGAACTGGCCGATGTGGCGAGGGGCTTCCGGCTTGGGAATTTCCAACGAGAAAAATCTCCCGCTCAAATGGAGTGCCACGGAAAACATTGCATGGAAGATTCCCCTGCCCTATCGCGGCAACAGCACGCCCATAGTTTGGGGCGAAAAGATTTTTCTCACCCAGCCGCTGGAGGAGGAACAGGAACGCGCGCTCATTTGCCTAGACCGCCTGGATGGACGGGAGCTTTGGCGGCGCACAGTGAAATATGCCGCGCCCGAGGAATCCCATCGCACCAACCCCTACTGCAGCGAATCACCCGCCACGGATGGCGAACGGGTCATTGCAGTGTATGGTTCCGCCGGCGCGGTGTGTTATGATTTCAAGGGGGAAAAAATTTGGCAGCGCGACCTTGGCAAGATCAGTTTTGAATGGGGCTCGGCCGCTTCACCGGTCATCCATGGCGATCTGGTTTACATCTACCGTGGCCCGGACCCCAAGGCGCATCTACTCGCGCTGGACAAGCGCACGGGCAAAACGGTCTGGAAACTCGATGACCCCGCTGTGAGCATTGCCGGACGCACAGACGGCTTTCGCGGCAACAAAAGCCGCAGCTGGATTTGCAGCTACAGCACGCCGATTATTGTAAAGACCGCTAACCGTGAGGAACTGGTGATGAACCAGCCCGGCCATCTCACCGGCATTCAACCGCGCACAGGCAAGCTGCTTTGGAAATGCGCCGGGCTCAACCCGCTCATTTATTCCTCGCCCATCGCGGGCGAAGGCGTGGTGGTGGGCATGGGCGGCTACTTCGGAACCTCCGTCGCTGTGGCCGCCGGTGGTGATGGCAATGTAACGGCGCAAACCCTTTGGCGCGCTGAGCGCACTCCAAACCGCCTCGGCTGTGGCGTGGTGCGCGAGAGCCACATTTACATCCTCAACACCAACGGCATCATGGAATGCCTTGAACTGAAAACCGGCAAGGCAAAATTCTCCGAGCGCGTTCGTGGGCAGGAGGCCAAGCAGTCGTCTTGGAGTTCCATGTTGTTGGCAGGTGACAAGATTTTCATTCCCAATCAATCCGGCGAAACCATCGTGTTGGCGGCTAAACCCAAGTTTCATCTCATCGGCACCAATCCACTGGATGGCACGCTGACGAACAGCTCGCTCGCGACATCGGACGGTCAGTTTTTCCTGCGCACACACAAGCACCTGTGGTGCATCGGCAAACGAAAGTGAAGGGAATTGAGCGGGGAGCGGGCAATCAATTGCCGCTAATCCCGCCCGAGGGCAGGCGGATGGTTGTCCGGCTTGGGGGCAGCGACTGGGATGAACTGCTGCTGGACTGGGAACTGCTCGAGTAATTGTTGGTTAGCATCTGGGTCTGAATAATTTGCGTCAGGTAATTGCCCACCATCGGGGCCGTCTGCTGAATGGTCCATGCGTTGTTGGCCAGGTTGGTATCGCCGGTGGGTGCGCCCCATACATTGATGACAGGGTTTGAGTAATACCCCAGCCTCGGACCGGCACCGTAGGCCATAATGGTCCGCATTGGATAATTTTGCCCGTTGAAATTCACCGTGAAGCGCATCCCGTTTGAATTGGTGAAGGCGCCGTTGAGCCAGCTGCCAATGTCATTGGTAGCGTGCTGGCAGCCAAGGTTGTGGCCAATTTCATGCGCGAACACTGAGGTGGGCGCGTACACCCCTTCAATTACCGACATCCCGTAACTGGGTGCCGGGTTGAAGCTGGTGATCATCCAGCCAATGCCATGGAACAATTCACCGGCACTCGCTCCCACGAACAGGGAAACCAAATCCGCCCGATACTGTTGGCGCAGAACATGGGCGTTGTATAAATTCAAGTCCGTTCCATAGGTAAGCTTTTTGAGATCAGTCCCCAAATCGCCGGAGGTGCGGTAGTTGATCGGGCCAATGTGGGCAATGAGAAGTTTGGCGGTGATGGCACTGCGCCGGAATGCTGCGTTCACCTGCGCCACACTGAGCCGCGCGCGCGTTTCAATTCCCAACAACCCTGTGCACTGGCGTTTCGCCTCGGGCGTGTACAGAATCATGATGCTAATGATCGGCGGCCCCCAGTTAATGGGCCCCTGCAAAACCTGCGTGGGCCACGGATTGGTTTGGGTCAGCACATGGGTAAATTGCGGAAACCCATTCACCTGATTGGTCACGCCCCATTGCAATTGCGGCATGATGGCCGCATCTGCATCCGGCGCCACCTCAATGGGCCGCGCGGCAAAATGTTCCTGCAGATGATGCGGCGTCCGCATCGCCAGCGGATCCACCTCCACCACCGAGTGCTCGCCGTTGCCGGCGTAGTTCACCAAAAACTGTCTGCCATCGGGCAATTCCACCGTGCCGGCCAATGCATCATCCACCGTCACAAACACCGCCATGCTGCGCGGCACGCCCACCACTTCACCCATCACCTCCGTGCTGTTGCCGCTGGTGTACTCAGATTCCTCCAGGCGGATCTGAACCGTTTCATCCGGAAACAATTGCACCTCAATAATCCTGCCACCCCGGCGCACATCGTCCACCGCCTCCGGATGCAATTTCACATGGCGAAAGCGCTTGGCGATTTTGTGCTCCGGCAGCGAAAGAATTGGCCGTGCCTCTGCCTCCTCCAACACCAACCCCGGCCCCGGCTGTGCTGCACGCCACAGTTGCACCGCACCCACCAACAGGAACGGCAACAAAATCAACAGTGCTTTGTACTCGCGCTTCATATCAAACAGGCAAAACTGGCTCATCTGCAAGACACCTGCCAACTTACCACCCCCCAGCCAACTCGCAAGTTGAAACTGCCCCACACCAGTCCTATACCCACCCCGTCCGTGCGGTAACAACACGAGTTTACCTTTGTATATTGCAGCTAGTTGGAAATGCGCGCCCGGGTAACAACATTCCGTTGTGCGATTTGATGCATTACAGTTAACAATCGCCAAGAAGCAAAAACGCCAAATTATCAAATGAGTTTCCTTTGTGTCTTTGCGTCTTGGCGCTTCTTCTAATCCGTGAACAGCTTTCAGTTGCACGATACCTCATCCGCCCTCAGCCTCCGCAGATGAATCGCCATCGCAATGCAGTCGCAATTTTGGTTGCGTATTTATTTTCAATCACTATCCACGCTTGGGATTACGAGCGCCATCGGCTCGTCAATGATCTCGCGCTGTCCGCGCTCTCCAAGGATTTCCCCGACTTCGTGCGCCAGCCCGCCAACCGCGAGCGCGTCATGTTCCTCAGCGGCGAACCCGACCGCTGGCGCAATAACCGCGACCGCGCCCTGCGTCACCTCAACACCCTTGACCATTATTTCGATCTTGAAGACCTCGCCCCATACCAAATCAAGCCCACCCACCTCAGCCATTTTCGCTATCGCTACGTCGAGCAAATGGCCATTGCTCGCGCCCGCCTCAAGCTCGAACTCCCCGAAGCCAACGCCGATCACACCAAAGGCCACCCCGGTTTTCTCCCCTGGGCCATCAACGAAAACTACCTCAAACTCGTCAGCGCATTTTCCTACCTCAAAGTGTTTGAGGAAATGGGAACTGAAGAAGAAAAATTAAACGCGCGCGCCAATGTCATCTACCGCATGGGCATCCTCAGCCATTACGTCGGCGACGCCAGCCAGCCATTGCATACCACCAAACACTTCAACGGCTGGGTCGGCCCCAACCCCAAAGGCTACACCACCAGCAAACGCTTCCACTTCTGGATCGATGGCGGCTTCTTCAAAGCCACCCAAGCCCCCGACCGCAATGCCCTTGCCAAACGACTCCGCCCCGCCCAACGCATCGAGCGCCCCGAGAAAAAAGACCTCGCCAGCGGCCACTTCCAATACGCCCTCAACTACATCCTCGCCCAACACCAAAAGATGGAACCCCTTTACCAGCTCGATAAAGACAAGAAGCTCTCCCCCGAAACCCCCGCTGCCGGCCGCGCCTTTCTCGAG
>CAZJRV010000223.1:0-4376 GCA_964548235.1 uncultured Verrucomicrobiota bacterium | reverse complement strand
ATTCTCCCAATGTTCTCCCTATGTCTAGAGTGATGTTGGGGTGTGGGATTCTTCGTTTCTGTGAATCTCAGTGTTTCTCAGGGGAATTGGAGAGAACAGTGGGATTGAGATGATGATCCTCTGAACTTCTCTGAATCAGGATGGTGGGGTAGGATTCTCTCAGCAATGAAAGTACTGATTCCAATTTTGATAGGTTTGTTGGTGGTGGGGTGTGGGAAGAAGACTTCGAAACCGGAAGCAAAGGCAAATCCACCTTCAACTTCTCCTGCTCAAGAAGCAAATAACAACCAACCCAAAACTGATCCAACACCCAAGCTGGAAAAGGAGCACGCAAAACCTCCGAAGGCTGAACCGAAGGTAGAAGTAAAGAAACCAGAACCACCCAAAGTCGCTGCTACCAAACTCATTGTCGACCCCATTGTTGAGAAGGCGATTCGTAAGCAACTCAAGAAGCCCTCAGGCGAACTCACCAAGGCGGACTTGAAGAAGTTAACTTATCTGAGTCTCTACAAGAATCAACTGACCGAGTTGCCGAAGGGTCTGGAGAATCTTATGCAGTTAGAAGATCTGAATCTCCCTGTCAATAAACTGACCAATGTGAAGGGTCTGGAGAAGCTCACGCAGTTAAATTTTCTAACTCTTTCCGACAATCAAATGACCGATGTGAAGGGGCTAGACAAGCTTCCGAAGTTACAGTCGCTGAAACTCGATGGCAACAAACTGACCGAGTTGCCGAAGGGTCTGGAGAAACTCACACAGTTAGAGCATCTGAATCTCAAACGCAATCCCGACCTCACCAAGGCTCAGATTGATGAACTGCAAAAAGCGTTGCCGAAGTGCAACATCTACAGCGACCCCACGAAGTAACACCTTCTCCCCTTTCACCCACCCAATCATCTCAGGTAACTCATCAATCACGATGAGACCCAAGTCTCCCGGGAGATCTCACATCTCTCGACACAGATAACACAGTTGTCTCCACGACTAATTCTCTGAGTCATCTCTGAACTCAATTATAGGCATTCCAGAAACCCACAGATTCCAATTGGGATAGTGTGAAAAAGAGTGGGATGTGTTTTGGGAATCGAACCCAACGAACATCCGCGTTGCTTTTAGGTTGCCTTTCGAGAGACGTGCCTCAACATCGCGCCACACATGAAACGCATTATTCCTTTCTTTGCATTCTTGGTTTTGGCCGCCGGCGTTTTGGCGGAGGACACACGGTGTTATGAGCTGCGCATTTACACGGCGGCGAAGGGCAAGCTGGAGGCGTTGAATGCGCGCTTCCGCGATCACACTTGCGCGTTGTTTGAAAAGCACGGGCTCACTAATGTGGGCTACTGGGTGCCGCTGGAGGCGAAGGACAATCGGCTCATCTACGTGATCAGCTCGCCCAACCGCGCGGCGCACACGAAGTCGTGGAAGGCGTTCCTGAATGACCCGGACTGGAAGAAGGCCTATGCGGCGTCCACAAAGAACGGCCGTCTCGTTGCCAAGATCGAGAGCACCTTTCTCAGTGCGGTGGATTACTCGCCGGCGGTGAAGGCGGGCAAGGCAGTCGAAACGAAGGGCAAGCGCGTGTTCGAGCTGCGCACTTACGTGACCGCCGAGAATCGCCTGAAGAATCTGCACGCCCGCTTTCGCGATCACACCTGTGCGTTGTTTGAGAAGCACGGCATCACCAACATCGCCTACTGGACGCCGATGGATGCCAACAAGGGCAAGGCCAACACCCTCACCTACATCATCTCGCACAAGAGCAAGAAACAGGCGGGCGCTAACTGGCGCGGATTCGGTGGCGATCCCGACTGGAAAAAGGCCCGCGCGGCCTCGGTGAAGGACGGCAAAATCCTCGCCCAACGCCCCGCCTCCACCTACATGAAAGCGGTCGATTATTCCCCGATCAAATAACGGTGTTGGTTCATTTTTGCTGGATTTTTGAATAATCCGGCCGCGTCATATTCCAATGATCGTGAACTGGTTGCGCGTCATCTTGTGCTTTGCGGCGGTGGCTGCCTCGGCGGCGGAGCCGTTGCACCTGCGCATTGACAAGCTGATCGACGCCGGGCAAATCGGCGCCCTCGCCGGGCCGGCGTCGGATGCGGAGTTTGCGCGGCGGGCGCATCTCGACCTCACCGGGCGCATTCCGTCCAGCGCCGAGGCGCGGGCGTTCATCGACAGCAAGGCGGGGAACAAACGCGCCACCCTCATCGACCGCCTGCTCGCCTCGCCGGAATACGCGCGCCACCTGGCTGTGTCCTTCGACATCGCGCTGATGGATCGCCGCGCCGACAAGCACGTGAAAACGCCCGAGTGGCGCCAGTACCTCTTCGATTCCTTCGCCGCCAACAAGCCGTGGGACAAGCTCGCCGCGGAGATGTTCATTTCCGATGGTGACAAAAACGCAACCACCGCCAGGGCTCCGCGGGCCGCCGCAAAGTTCATCATGGATCGCGACGCCGAGGTGAACCTCGTCACGCGCGATCTCGCCCGCAAGTTTTTTGGCATGGACCTCCAGTGCGCCCAGTGCCATGACCATCCGAATATCGCCGACTACTATCAGCGCGACTACTACGGCATCTACGCCTTCCTCAGCCGGTCGTACATTTTTCAGCCAGACAAAAAGAAGTCCGCGCTGCTCGCCGAGAAACCGACCGGCGAGGTGAGCTTCAAGAGCGTGTTCACCAGCGTCTCCGGCCGCACGCGCCCGCGCCTGCCGGTGGGCGTGGAGATTACCGAGCCGGCCGTCAAGGCCGGCACCGAGTACACGGTGAAGCCCAATCCCAAAAACAAAAACCTCCGGCCCATCCCGGCGTACAGCCGGCGCGCGCGCCTGGCCGAGCTGGCGGCGGGCAACCGCATGTTCCAGCGCAACATCGCCAACCGCTTGTGGGGCCACCTGATGGGCCGCGCGGTCGTCGAGCCGCGCGACGGCCTGCACACCGACAATCCCGCCACGCATCCCGCGCTGCTCGAGCTGCTCACCGACGGTCTCGTGGAGATGAAGTTCGACATGCGCGCCTTCCTCCGCGAAGTCGCCCTCACCAAGGCGTACCAGCGCAGCTTTCAGCTCCCGCCCAGCCTCACCGCGCCGAATGTCGCCGCCTTGCACGAGGTGTTTAAAAAACAATCCCTCGCCAGCGAGGCAGTGCAGAAGGAATTCGACACCGCCAAGGAAGCGCTCGACAAGGCACGCGGCGATCGACTCGCCGCCAATGCCGCCATCGATGCAGCCAAGAAGGCCGTGCCCGCTGCCAAGAAAGCTTTCGACGCCACCGTCAAGCCGCTCGCCGATTCCCAAAAAGCCCTCGCTGCCAAGCAAGCCAAGCTCAAGCCCGTCGCCGCCGCTGCCACCGCCGCCAAGACCGCTGCCGACGCGGTGAAGGACAACAAGGAACTCGCCGCCGCTTACGCGAAGATTAAAACGGAAGCCGACAAATACGCCGCCGAGGTGGCCACCGCGCAAAAGGACACCGACGCCAAATCCGCCGCCAACAAGGCCGCGCAGGCCAAGCTCACCGCCGCCGAGAAAGGCGTCACCGCTGCCCAAGCCAAATGGACCGCCGCCGACCAATCCGTGCAGGCGGCAGACAAAATTTGGATAACCGCCTCCGCCAAGCGCGAGCAGTCCAAGGCCGCCGCCTCCCGCGCGATGCGTCATTGGGAGGATGCCCAAGCCCTCGCCGAGTTGACCGCTTCCAAGACCACCCACGCCACCGCGCAAAAGGCCTTCGCCGACACGCAGCAGGCACTCAAATCCGCCCAAGCCGCGCAGACGGCCGCTGGCGGGGCATTGCCCAAGGCCCAAGCCGCAATGGCCACCGCGCAAAAGGCCAGCACAGCGGAGGCGACGGCCCGCGCGGCGCAACAAAAGTTGGTGGACGCCAAATCCGCTGAGGCTAAGGCTGCCGCCGATGCGGTGGCGCAATCCACTGAGACCGCCAAGCTCACCGCCGAAGCTCTGGCGCTCGCATCCAAGCGCAATGACGCCGAGGGCCAAGCGCTCAAGGCCAAGCTCACCGCCGCCAAGGCGCGTGCCGACGAAGCCACCATGAAAGCACGGACGGTGGATGCGTTGTTCAAAAAGGAAGTGGGCGCCCTCGCCACCGTGCTCGCCCAACGCGAGGCCGCTGCCAAGGATGCCGCCGGCAAATTGGCCGCTACACAAAAGGCCGTGGTCTCCGTGCAATCGCGCATGGCCGAGGCAAAGAAACGCGCGGATGCCGCGCAGGCAAAATTGGCGCTGGCCACCAAGACGCAACAGGAAGCCGGCGACCGTGTGGATGCGGCGGTGTCGACGGTCACCAAACGCTGGAGCCGAAACGTGGCCACCGGCGCCTTCACGCACCTCACGCCCGAGCAGCTTTGCTGGAGCA
>CAZJRV010000222.1:0-4557 GCA_964548235.1 uncultured Verrucomicrobiota bacterium | reverse complement strand
GGTGGCGGAGGGCAAATACCTCAGCCGCGACGGCGTGCGCGACCCAAAGGCAATGCTCGAGCGCGAAATCGAGAACAACCAGTGGGTGAAAGCCAACCTCGCGCCCGCGACACAATTCGGCGATTATTATATCACCAACGAGTTCACCCACCATTCGCGCCACTGCGGCACGCACGGTTTGCTTTTGCTCGGCGATGCCTTTTGCTTTCTCGACCCCGTATTTTCCAGCGGCCTCATGCTCGCCCTCAAGAGCGGCGTGATGGCGGCAGACGCCGCGCATGCCGCCTTCGAAGCCAACGACCTCTCGCCAGGCCGCTTCACCGAATACGCCACCGACCTCCGCGAAGGCATCGAAAATATGCGCAAACTTTGCTACGCCTTTTACAACGAAAATTTCAGCTTCGGCAAACTCGTCAAGAAACACCCAGACATTGCCGGCGATGTCACCGACTGTTTATCCGGCGACGTGAACAAAGATTTTTCGCGGATGTTCACATGCATCGAAGATTTTTGTGAAGTGCCGGATGCGTTGGACTTGGGGGAGCCGTTGCGATGAACATCGTCCAGATAACCCCCGGCGCTGGCAACATGTATTGCGGGAACTGTTTCCGTGACAACGCGCTCGTGGCGGCGCTTCGCAAGACTGGGCATGAGGTGACGATGGTGCCGCTTTATTTGCCTCTGATGTTGGATGAGGAGAACCAGTCCGATGGCACGCCGATTTTTTACAATGGCGTAAATGTTTATTTGGAACAGAAATCACGCTTTTATAGAAACGCACCTCAATGGGTGCACCGAATGGTGGGGTCGGAAGGATTACTGAACCTGGCTTCCAGCCGCATGGGAAAAACAAACGCCGAGGATGTTGGCGAAATTACCCTCTCGATGCTGCGCGGCGAAGGTGGCCATCAAGCGCGCGAGCTGGCGCAGCTCATTGACTGGCTGAAAACCCAGCCGCGGCCAGATATCATTTGCCTTTCCAATTGCATGCTGCTCGGGCTGGCGCGGCAGCTCAAGGAGGCGCTTGGCGCACCGGTCGTTTGCATGCTGCAAAATGAAGCGCCGTACATCGACAACATGGCCGAGGGCCTGCGCGGGCAGGTTTGGGAACTGATGGCCGCGCGCGCGGCCGGGGTGGAGTGCTTCATTGCGCCAAGCGAATTTTACGCGCAGCAAATGCGCGACAAGCTCAAGCTTGCTGCCGACCGCGTGCGCTTGATTCACAACGGCATCAGCCACGCTGGCTACACCGTCGAACCCGTGGCACCGAATCCGCCGGTCATCGGTTTCTTCGCGCGACTGTGCAAGGACAAGGGGCTCGATACGCTCATCGACGCGTTCATCAAACTCAAGGCCGGCAATTCCATTCCACAGTTGCGCCTGAAAATTGGCGGCGGTTGTCGGCCAATGGACAATCCTTTCGTCGAACGCATGCGCGCACGGCTGCACGCCAAGGCGTTGCTCGGCGACGTGGAATTTCATCCCAACCTCAGCCGCGCAGCGAAGCAGGATTTTTTGAAATCCCTTTCCGTGCTGTCCGTGCCCGCGCAGTTTGGGGAATCCTTCGGATTTTATATCATCGAAGCGATGGCCGCGGGCGTGCCGGTGGTGCAGCCAGATTGCGCCTCGTTTCCGGAAATGGTGACAGCCACCGGTGGCGGCGTGTGCTACAAACACGACGGGCCCGAAAGCCTCGCCGACGCCATCGAAAAAATGCTGCACAATCCAACCGAAGCCAAAGCCCTCGGCCTTCAGGCGGCCGAGGCCGTGCGCGAAAAATTTTCCATTGAGCGCATGGCCACCGAGATGGCCGCGGCGTTTGGCGAATTAACCCCAACCCCTAACGGAGCATAAATGACACAGCACGAGTTTACCATCACCCGCCGAGTTGAGTTTAGCGAGACCGACGCGGCTGGCATTGTTCATTTTGCAAATTATTTTCGCTACATGGAATACGCCGAGCACGCGTTTTTTCGCTCGCTAGGCCACTCGATTGTGGATCCCGCGCTCGATGTCGGCTGGCCACGCGTCCATTGCCATTGCGATTTCAAAAAGCCACTGCGGTTCGAGGACGAGGTGGAGATTCATCTGCTCGTGGAAGCCATCACCAGCAAATCCATCCGTTACCAATTCCGTTTTGCCCTCAAGGGCACCGAAGTTGGCCGGGGCGGATTCACCATCGTCTGCGTGCGGCGCAATGAAGCCGGCGAAATGAAAGCCGCCACCATCCCGCCCGAGATCGCCGAACTCATCGAGGCTGTGCCCACAGAAAAGCTGGAGAACGCCTGATTTTTTTAAAAACCAAAAAAAAACTAAAACCATGACAGCAGCAACTACCGCATCCGGAATCCCTTGGTACGCCTGGGCTCTTCTCACCGTCCTTTGCTGGGGCACCTACGGCGTGTGCATGCACACCGGCTCCATGAACATGAAGAACCCCGAGCACGGGCGCATCATGGCGTTCTTGTGGGTGGGACTCGCGTATTTTCTCACGGCCGTCATCGCGCCGTTAATCATTCTGAAACTAAATGGAGCATCAATCGAATTCTGGAAGTACGAATCCAAAGGATGGCAATGGTCATTGTTCGCCGGCATCCTCGGTGCCATCGGCGCGCTGGGCGTGCTGCTTGCCTTCAGCGCCGCGCCCAAGCCAACGGTGGCTTACGTGCCCATCGTGATGTCCATCATCTTTGCCGGCGCGCCCATCGTGAACGCGGTCATCAACACCACCAAGGAAGGCAACTGGCCACACGTGAAGGCGCCGTTCATCCTTGGCATTTGCCTTGCGGCAATGGGTGGCTATCTTGTCACCAAGAACCCGCCGAAACCACCCCCAACCGAGCCTTCCACCGCGACGGAGAAAACGCAGTAAAAGTGGCCGATGCGGCGACAACCGGCCGGGAATCCATCCGCGCCAGCCAGCTCGGGCAACTGCGCGAACTGATCCGTGCGGTGCGCCCGGCCAATGCGTTTTACGAGACCAAGCTAGCGGCCGCTGGCATTGATGACATCATCGTCAGCCTTGAGGACTTCGCTGCGCTCTGCCCGTTTACTACCAAGGATGAACTCGTCGCCGACCAAACCACCCACGCGCCCTACGGAAGCAACCTTTCATTTCCAATTGAAGATTACACCCGCATCCACCAAACCAGTGGCACCACCGGCCAACCGCTGCGCTGGCTCGACACGCCCGAGAGCTGGCAAAGCATGCTCGAGAGTTGGCAAGCCGTATACCGTGCGGCTAGCGTCTCGTCGGATGACCGCGCGCTGTTCGCGTTTTCCTTCGGGCCGTTCATTGGCTTTTGGATGGCTTACGAGGCCGCCGCGCAAATGGGCTGCCTCTGCTTCCCCGGCGGCGGCCTCACCAGCACCACGCGGCTGCGCATCCTTTTGGAAAACGAAGTCACCGTCCTCTGCTGCACGCCCACTTACGCGCTGCGCCTCGCGGAAGTTGCCAAGCTGGAAAGCATTGACCGGTCGCAATCCAAACTCAAAACCATCGTCGTCGCCGGCGAACCCGGCGGCAGCATTCCCGCCACGCGCGAACGCATCGAAAGCGCGTGGCCCAACGCAAAAGTTTTCGACCATCACGGCATGACCGAAGTCGGTCCCGTCACCCACGAGTGGCCGCGCGAAAAAAATAATCTGCAAATCATCGATGAAGCGTACTTTGCCGAGGTCATCCATCCCGAAACCCAAGCGCCCGTTGCCGATGGCGAGGAGGGCGAGCTCATCCTCACCACCCTCACCCGCACCGCGATGCCGTTGCTTCGCTACCGCACCGGCGACCTCGTGCGCCCCGAGACCTACGGCGACGCCCTCATCCTGCGCGGCGGCATTCTCGGCCGCGCGGACGACATGGTCATCATCCGCGGCGTCAATATTTACCCCTCCGCCTTCGAGCATCTCTTGCGGCCCTTTGATGGCATCGCTGAGTATCAAGTCGTCATTTTCCAAAAAACTGAGATGACCGAGCTGCACCTTCGCATTGAGCCTCAATCCGGTGCTGACGCCACCGCGCTTGCCAATGAAATCACCGAAACCTTCCGCACCCAACTCAACCTACGTGTGCCTGTGGAAACAGTCCCTCCCGAATCCCTACCTCGCTTCGAACTCAAAGCCAAACGGTGGATCAAAGAATAACGATGGCCGAAAATCCTTCACTGCTTTCGCTAGAAAACATTTCCCGCGAGTTTCCCTCTGCTGAAAATGGTGAGCCGCTGCAGGTGCTGCGCGGCTTGTCGATGGAAGTGGCGCGCGGCGAGTCCATTGCCATCGTGGGCCCTTCCGGTTGTGGCAAGAGCACGCTACTCAATCTCATTGGCACGCTCGACCAGCCCACCGGCGGTTCCATCACTTTCGATGGCCGCGATCTTTGTGAGCTGGATGCCGACGAACTCGCCCTGCTGCGCAATCGCGAGATGGGATTCATTTTTCAAAACCACCATTTGCTGCCGCAGTGTTCGGTGATGGGAAACGTGCTCGTGCCCACGCTCGCCCACGGGCGCGCCACCGATGACGATGAAGAACGGGCTGTCCGCCTGCTCGACCGCGTGG
>CAZJRV010000221.1:0-4575 GCA_964548235.1 uncultured Verrucomicrobiota bacterium | reverse complement strand
CTCGTGGCCAAGGCACTGCAATCCAATATCGCGCCGCCCACCATCAATCTGCACAACTCCGATCCCGAATGCGACCTGGACTATGTGCCCAATGAGGCCCGCGAAATGGAAATCAGCGCCGCACTCAGCAACTCCTTCGGCTTCGGTGGCCACAACGCCACCATTGCCGCCACCAAGTTTACCGGTTACGCTGCGCGCGTGGACTGAAAAGGGTAGGAACACGTTTCCGCGTGTACAGGACGCGCGGAAACGTGTCCCTACCAGCCATGGACTTTCTAAAACTCATCGAGCAAAAGCGCGATGGCGGCGAACTCTCGCCCGAAGCGATTGCCGAGGCCGTGGCCGGGTTTGCCGATGGCTCCGTGCCGGATTATCAAATGGCCGCGTTCTTGATGGCCGTCCAATTTCAGGGGATGACCCTGGCTGAAACCCGCGCCCTCACGATGGCCATGCGCGACAGCGGCGAGGTGCTGCAATTCCCCGAGGATGACCGGCCGCTTGTGGACAAACATTCCACCGGCGGCGTGGGCGACAAGGTCTCGCTGCCACTTGCGCCGTTACTGGCGTGCCTCGGCTATCGCGTGCCGATGATTTCCGGCCGCGGTCTGGGCATCACCGGCGGCACGCTGGACAAGCTCGAGAGCATTCCCGGATTCAGCACGCAACTTTCAGCAGAAAAAATTGTGGACCAGGTGCAACGCATCGGCGTCGCGCTCGGTGGCCAATCAGCCGAGATCGCCCCGGCCGACAAAGTGCTTTACGAATTACGCGATGTCACCGGCACGGTTCCATCCGTGCCGTTAATTACCGCCAGCATCCTCTCAAAAAAACTCGCGGAGAATCTGGACGCGTTGGTGATGGACATCAAGTTTGGCGCAGCCGCCTTTATGCGCACCCGCGAAGACGCACGTCTGTTGGCGAAATCCATTGTAAACCTCGCCGCCGAATGCGGGGTGCAAACCAGCGCGTTGCTGACGAACATGGAAATCCCGCTCGGCCGCGCGGCGGGCAATTGGCTTGAGGTCAAAGAATCCATCTCGTGTCTCGAAGGTAATGGCCCGGATGACCTGAAAGAATTGGTAATCGCCTGCGCCGCGCAACTCCCCGGCTGCGATGCCGACCGCGCACGCGCCGAACTCGCCAGCGGCCGCCCACGCGAAAAGTTCAGCGAACTCCTCTCCGCCCAGGGCGCGGATCTAGCCGCGTTTGAATCAAAATTAAAACAAGACGCCACCGCGCCCGTGGTTCGCGATTTCCCCGCAAGCGGGAAGGGCTGCCTCGCCCATTGCGACGCGCGGCGGATTGGCGAGGTCGTCCGTGATCTCGGCGGCGGCCGGCAAACAAAGGATGCCAAAATACACCCCGACGTCGGCCTAGACCAAATTCTCAAACCCGGCGATTCCATTGACCGCCCGTTATGCCGAATCCACGCCGCAACGGCCGCCGATGCTGATATGGCGGAAAAACAACTGGCAGCCGCTTTCAAGATTTCCGATAAATCGCCCAGTATAGAGCCGTTGATTTGCCAGGTGCTGTGAGGGTGGAAACGTGCAATGCGCGTCCTGAACACGCAAAGGAAATACCGTCCGATTCAGTTTCTGCCTCCTTGACAGGGCTAAATTTTACTGGCATCCTCCGCCGTTCCCCGATGGATTCTGGGCGAAAAACAACATTTTTGACTATTTTTTAGGCATTTTTCATGAAACGGACATTTCAACCCTCCAATTTGAAACGCGCCCGAAGGCACGGTTTTCGCGCGCGCATGGCCACCAAGGCGGGCCGCGGCATCATCAAGCGCCGTCGACAAAAGGGCCGCTCTCGACTCACCCCGGAACTCTGATGAACCCCGGGGTGCCGGCTCGGCTGCGGCTGACCCGCGCGATGCGCATCCGGACAGGACGCGACTTTGCGCGGCTCAAAAGCCAGGGCCGCCGGCTGGCACAAGGCGGGCTGGTGCTCAACTGGCTCGAGCTACCCGAGGAGTCCACTTCCCGATTCGCTGTGATCACCACTCGCAAACTTGGCAACGCCGTCACCCGCAACCGCGCGCGACGTCTGCTGCGCGAATGCTTCCGCCTGCACCAACACGCCCTGCGCGTGCCCGTGGAGATGGTGCTCATCGCCCGACGCTCCTTGGTGGGCAAAAATTTTGCTGCCGTGGAAGCGGATTATCTGGGCATCCTGCGTTCTGCAAAACTGATTTCCAACTCGTGAATCCATTGCAACACATCCTGCTCGCGCTGCTGCGGTTTTATCGCTGGGCCATCTCGCCGCTGCTCTCCGCGCTGGCGGGCGGAACGATTTGCCGCTTCGAGCCGAGCTGCTCGCTGTATGCAATGGAGGCCGTGAAAACCCACGGCGCACTCCGAGGCAGCTGGCTCACGCTGCGCCGATTGGGCCGGTGCCATCCGTGGGGCGGCTGCGGGCACGACCCCGTGCCACAGGTTCAGGAACAGCTGAAAGCAAAAATTTAATGGATCGTACTGGAAAAATAATTCTCGTCGTCTCCGTGCTGGCCATGATCTTTGGCATGCCGCTGGCCATGCGACTGGGGCTCATCAAGATGAGCCCGCCGGCTGACGACAACGCCACGGGCACCAACCAAGTCGTTCAGGCGGAAATCAACGCCACCACCACCGGCACCAACACCCCCCTCGTGGCTCCAACCAATACGCCGACGGTTTCCACCAACACACCCGCACCAATCTCCACCAACCAACCCGCGCCACCGGTTGGGGTGGAAATTCCTGTCGCGGAGGAAACCCTCCTTTCGCTCACCAACGCCAACAACAAAGCGGTGTTCACCTTCACCTCGCTGGGCGGAGGGGTGAAGCAGGTGGATCTGCTGGCGTACCCCAAGGAAATAGGCGAGGACGCCAAGACGGATCCGGTGGCCATCCGGAATAAGGGTCCGCTTCTGCCCCTGCTAGCGCTGCAGCCGCCGCTCAAGCTGGAGAACGCCCCCAACTCGCCGCGCCCATATCAAACGAATGCCATTCCGTACAAGCTCGAGAAGGTGGACGGCCAAACCGTGCGGGCCACAGCGGATTTGCCCGGCGGCCTGATGCGGGTGGCCAAGACGTTCACGCTGAAGGATGACTATCAGCTTACCACCGAGGTGGTGTTGAGTAATATCACCACAAACAATTTGCCGCCGCAGGGGTATTATCTGGTGGCCGGCTCCGTAGCCGAACCGGAATCTGCGTCGCGGATGATGGGCATGAACTTCGGCCTGATGTGGTTTGACGGCGTGGACTCCGTGTCCGTGGGACCGGGGTGGTTTCAAAATTATCGCATGGGCTGCATGTGTTTTGGCAGCAAGGGAGAGCGCAACAATTACACCCATGGCCAGGGCAACGTGGCGTGGGCGGGGGCTTACAGCCGGTTCTTCGCGCAGGTGACCATGCCGGAAAACCCCAGTCAATCGCTGGTGGCGCATCAAATGCTCATGCCCACGCAGGAGAAACCCAACCGCAAGGCCTTTGAAACAGCGGTGGCTCTAAACCTCCCCGCGATGACAGGCGGCCAATCGGTCACCAATCGTTTCACCGTCTACACCGGTCCGCGCGAATTCGACCGGCTCGAGGCCATCGGCAATACCCACCAAAATCAACTGGAGCTGATCATGGATTTCGGCGGGTGGTTTGGCTGGGTGGCCAAGGGGCTGCTATTGCTCATGAATTGGTTTAGCGGCCTCGGCCTTTCCTACGCGCTGGCCATTATCGCCATCACCATCCTCATCAAACTCGTCTTCTGGCCGCTCACCGCCAAGAGCACGCGCGCCATGAAAAAAATGGCCGCAGTCAATGCCAAGATGATGCCTGAAATCAAGTCTATCCGCGAACGCTACAAGGATGACTATCAGAAGATGAACATGAAGATGATGGAGATTTACAAAAAGTATGGCGTGAATCCCCTCAGCCAAATGGGCGGCTGCCTGCCGATGCTCATCCAGATCCCCATCTTTTTTGGTTTCTTCACCATGCTGCGCACAGCCATTGAATTGCGCGGTGCGGAGTTCCTTTGGGTGGCCGATCTTTCCTCGCCTGATACCGTGGCGATGATCGCCGGTTTCCCCATCAACATCATGCCACTGCTAATGACCGGCACGATGTTTTTGCAAATGCGGCTGCAGCCGCCCTCTCCCGGCATGGACCCGGCCCAACAGGCCATCATGAAATACATGCCGTTGATGTTTGTCTTTATACTTTATTCCGCCTCTGCCGGGCTCTGCCTTTACTGGACCGTGCAAAACGTGCTGACCATTGTGCAGACCAAGATGACCAAAGTGGATCCGGAGGAGGAAAACGTGGTGGAAGTCATCCATCCCGCGAAAAACAAAAAAAGAAAAACCTGACCCTATGACTATGTCAACCATCCCCAAAAATATTCTTGAGAACCTGCTCAACCGCCTGGGCTTCAATGCCACGGTTGATGAGACCCCAATGGACAACGGCAGCCTGCTGAACGTGAACACCGAGGATGACCCCGGCCGCCTGATTGGCCGACAAGGCCGCACCCTCAGTGACCTGCAATACCTCACCAACCGCCTGCTCATTGTGCAGGACAAGGAAG
>CAZJRV010000220.1:0-4590 GCA_964548235.1 uncultured Verrucomicrobiota bacterium | reverse complement strand
TTCGCCCCGCTCACCGCCAACGAGCCATTGCAAATCGGCCCCGTAAAAATCACCCCGCATCCCACCACGCACCTTGAAACTTTGCGCCAACATTTTCAGGAAAAATATCCGCAAGGCTTTGAGGCGTTTAGTTTTGTTCTCGAAACCGAAGATACCCGCATCGCCCACAGCGGCGACATCGGCGGCGCCACCGCCCTCGAACCGTTGCTCACTCAGCCGCTCGATCTCTTCTGCTGCGAACTCGCCCACGTGGAGCCGGCTGAACTCTTCTCGCTGCTCGCCGGCAAACCCATCGGCCACGTCTGCTTCACCCATCTCTCCCGCCCACACCGCGAGAATTTAGACGCACTGAAAACCCAAGCCGCCGAGGCTTTGGGGGAAATTAAGGTGACGTTTTTGGAGGATGGGGATCTGGTTGAGATTTACAATTGAAGATTTACGGGTGACGTTTGGTTTTCCCCATCAACCCTCAACCATTAACCCCCGAGCCACCGGCCCGGGCTACAGCGGCCAAAGGCCGCTTACCGGCTCGACTGCATCAGGATCAAATCCTTCTTGTGTCGTTCGTTGTCCGCGCGCATTCGGGTGGACATTTTGGCGGCGAGGGCGGCGAGGAAGGGCGTGGCGATTTCGGGTTGTTGATCCACAAGCCGCTCGAATTCCTTGGCGTCGATCTTGAGCAACACGCCGTCGCTGTTGGCCACGATGTCGGCGCTGCGTTTGCCGCGGTCGAACAATGAAATTTCGCCGAACACTTCGCCGGCTTTGAGCGTGGCGAGAAGAGTTTCTTTGCCGCCCACCATTTTGCGCACGCGCACTACGCCCTCCAGCAGCACAAACATCGCGTCGCCCACATCGCCTTCGTTCACGAGGATTTCAAACTTCGCAAACTTTTGCACCTCCATGCTTTGCGCGAAGCGGCCGCGTTGTTGGTCGCTCATCCCCTTGAAAATTTCCACGCCCTCCAGCGTGCCCACCGGCACCCCGGGGATCAGCGGGCTGTGGGCGATGGTGCCGGGCTTCATCATCCCGGCGGCTTTCTCGAAATAGAGGCCCAGCTCCGGCAAATCCCCGGCGCGCGCCCATTTCTCGGTGTCCTCCAGATAAATCCAAATCTGATCCGTCACGCGCGCCTCGCGGATCCATTGGCTGAGCGTGGCAAAATCGATCGGCCCGTAAACCACGTCATCCGCGGCCCAGACCTTGTAGGTTCGATTCGTCGCCATCGCCATCGCGGACAAACTACGCCGAGGAAGGTTGGATGGAAAGGGGATTTTGAAAACCTAAACCAACTCGGCCACGTCTTGGTCGCGGCCGTCGGCGCCGGTGCCGTCGAGGTCGATGAGAATTTCGCGAGGCTCGTGGCCTTGGGCGGGGCCGACGATGCCGCGGTCTTCCAGCTCGTCCATGATGCGCGCAGCACGGGTGTAGCCAAGGCGCGGGCGGCGTTGTAGTTTGGAGACGCTGGCTTTTTGCTCGCTGCGAATTACCTCGATGCATTGCTGAATGAGGTCTTCATCCTCACCACTGGAGGCCGAGCCGGCCACGGCGGCGGGTTTGGAAAGTTGCTGAGTGATTTCCACCTCAAACTTCGGTTTGCCTTGGCCGGTGATGAAGCTGACGATTTGTTGCACCTCCTCATCGGTGACAAGCGGCCCCTGCGCGCGGATGGGCTTGGGTGCGCCGGGCGGTTGATAGAGCATATCGCCTTTGCCCAAAAGTTTCTCCGCGCCCATCTCGTCGAGGATCACGCGGCTATCGATTTTGGAGGCCACCTGGAATGCGATGCGGCTGGGGATGTTGGCTTTGATGACGCCGGTGATGACCTTCACGCTGGGCCGCTGCGTGGCCACGATGCAGTGAATGCCGGCGGCGCGGGCCATTTGCGTGATGCGCGCGATGGCATTTTCCACCTCGGCGGGCGCGGTGAGCATGAGGTCGGCCAGCTCGTCGATGACCACCACGATGTAGCTCAGGCGATCGGGGATTTCGATTTCCTCATCGCGGGGCACCACGATTTCTTCATCAATCTCCACGGCGAACCCTTCGGAATTGCCGCGTTCGCCGTCGAAGAGCGACATCTGCGGCTCCGGCTCGGCAGGCGGCTTGTCGCGGCGGCGCTTGTTGAACGAATGAATGTTTTTCACGTTCTCCTTCGCAAAAATCTTGTAGCGCTTTTCCATTTCCGAAACCACCCAGCGCAGGGCAAGGATGACCTTTTTCGGATCGGTGACAACCGGCATCGCGAGGTGCGGCAGGGTGTTGTACATCTGCAACTCCACCACCTTGGGATCGATCATCACGAGCCGCAATTCGTCCGGCGAAAATTTATAAAGCAGCGAGGCGACGATACCGTTCATGCACACGCTCTTGCCCGCGCCGGTGGCACCGGCGATGAGCAGGTGCGGCATCTCGGCGAGGTCGGCCACGATGGGTTTACCATAAACATCTTTGCCGAGCGCGACGGGCACTTTGGATTTGCTCTTTTTCCATTCATCGCTCTCGAGCAAATCGCGCATGATGACTTTCGTCTTCACGCGATTGGGCACCTCCACGCCCACGGTGCTTTTGCCGGGCACAGGGGCGAGGATGTTGATGCGCTCGGCCTCCAGCGCGGCGGCGATGTTGTTGGAATAGGTGGTGATTTTTTCCATCTTCACGCCGGGCGCAGGATGCAGCTCGAAGCGCGTGATGGTCGGTCCCTTCGTGATGTCGCCAAGCACCACTTCCACGCCGAATTGATTGAGCGTTTGCTGGATGGTTATGGCGGCGGACTTGAGCTCCTCGGTGGAGTCCGTGGGAGCGGCATTAAATTCCGGCGCCTGCAAATATTCCACCGGCGGCAGGTTGTAATTCTCGATGAGCGGCCCACGAGACACGGCGGTGGGCTTGGGGCGTTTGGGTTTGCGTGGCTTGGCCGGGCCGGTGCTGGAAATGGCCGGGGCAATGTGCACGGTCGGCTCGGTGTCATCCTCCGATTCGCCCAGCACATCCTCCGCAGTAGCAACGGGGTGATCGGCCTTATCTTCCGGTTCGGGTTCCGATACTGCCGCGATAGCCGAGGCCTCAGGGTTTGAGGTCAAATCTTCCTCTTCAAAAACCGTCTCGGGCAATTTCTCCACAGCCGGTGCCACAGTGTAAATCTCCGCCTTTTGATCCAGACCATCCAAGACAAATTCGCCAAGCAAATTCACCTCATACTCCGGCTGGCTGATGAGATCCTGCTGGATTTTTTCTGAAACCGCCACGCCACCAATGGGCGCAAATTTTTCAATGCGCGAGGCGATGTTCACGCCGTCTCCCAAAATATCGTTGCCTTCGCGCACCACATCGCCCTGATGAATGCCAATGCGCAGATTGAGCAGCTCCTCGGCGCGGACGGTTTCCTGAATGGCCAACGCGCATTTGACGGCGTTGAGTGAGCTGTCGAAACTGAGCAGTAAGCCGTCGCCAATTTCCTTGAGCCATTCGCCCTCAAATTTTTTAACCACCGGCTTGAGTAGTCGACGTTGCAATTTGATCAGCTTGAGCGCGGCCTTCTCGTCGTGATTAGCCAGTCGCGTGTAATCCAAAATATCCGTGAACACAATCGCCGCCAGCTTGCGCTTGGGGCCGGCCGGGGCATCCTCCACCGCCCCGCCAACGACGCCGCCATTGGCGCGTGCCTGTGGTTGGCTGAGGTCGATGATGTTCGGCTCGCCATCCGGTGCCGCAGCCGGCAACGCTTGGGCAGCCTCGGCCAGTTCCTTTTTCAGGTCTTCCACACGTTGCTCGAGTTCGGCCTCGCGCTTGTTGAGCTTGATCTCCTCGCTGGCCAATGGCTGGGAGGGATCCACCTTGCGCTGCTTCCATTTCTCCCACGCCGCCTTGGCCCAATCCTTGAGCTTGAAGTTGGTGAGATACAACAGGCTCACCAGATACACCGCCAACAACAACACCGTGGCGCCTGCCGTGCCCACGTGTTGGAAGATGCCCTTGTGCAGCAGCAACCCCACGTAACCGCCGGCATCGACGGTGTTCAGGTTCTCGGCCAGTCCGCCAAATAAATTGGGATACAAGCTCAACCCTGCCGCGCCGGCCAACACCAATGCCACCGCCCAAGGCCAGCGTCGGCGCAGGCCATCGAGTTTGTCCGTGAAAAATGCAAGCGCGAAAATCAGGGTCAATGGCGGCAGCAAATACGCCGCCACGCCCAGCGCCATAAAGCAGCCCTGCGCCAGCCACGCGCCGAGCGTGCCCGCGAGATTGTGCAAGGGATCGTTTACGTTTGTGCCGTTGATCGACAGATCGCCTTTATCAAAGGAAAACAGCGCCAACAAAAACAGCACGGCCAGAGCAAGTAACCCAATGCCGAGCACTTCGTTGACACCTCCTTTGGAATCCGTTTTTAAGGGAGCCTCTTTACGCGCCATCCGCCAAAAAGTAGAACAGAAACTGGTGTGTTTTACAAACTCAAACTGGGGAAGAGAATAAGCCGAGAAGACGCAGAGGTGCCAAGAAAAACCATTTTTATAAAACTTAGTGTCTTGGCGGTTCTTCTCGATTCTTTTCCCAATCTTTAAGGCGTAAACGGTACCCAATGAGAATTGT
>CAZJRV010000219.1:0-4590 GCA_964548235.1 uncultured Verrucomicrobiota bacterium | reverse complement strand
GTTCTTTGTGTACGTGCCGCACTCCATGCCGCACATCCCGCTCTACGTGCCCGATGAAGTGCGCGATCCCGATCCGAAGAATGCATACATCAACGTCATCGAGCACATCGACTCCGAGGTCGGCCGCCTGCTCAAGACGATTGATGACCTCAAGCTCGCCGACAACACCTATGTCATTTACACCACCGACAACGGCCCGTGGCTGCCCTTCCGCCACCACGGTGGTTCCGCCGGTCCATTGCGCGACGGCAAAGGCACCACCTTCGAG
Organism: uncultured Verrucomicrobiota bacterium; assembly: GCA_964548235.1. GTDB lineage: Bacteria > Verrucomicrobiota > Verrucomicrobiia > Limisphaerales > UBA1100 > JACNJL01. The sequence goes on along the minus strand of CAZJRV010000219.1, from coordinate 4,322 downwards.
GGCGGCCAACGCGTCCCCTGTGTGATGCGCGGCCCCGGCATCCCCGCCGGCACAGTTTGCAATGAACTCACCGGCACCATCGACCTGCTCCCCACCATTGCCTCCCTCACCGGCAAAGCCTTGCCCAAGGGTCGCAAGATTGATGGCGTGGATGTGTCCGGCCTTTGGAAAGGCACGGCTACGCAATCGCCCCGCAACGAATTCGTGCATTACACGTCGCGTGGCGATCTCGAGGGCCTCCGCAGTGGAAACTGGAAACTGCTCGTCAAGAAACAGCGCCGCCCGCGCAATCCTAATGCCAAACAACCCAAGCCGCGCCCGGCGCAGGTTTTCCTGTTTGACCTCTCAAAGGATCTTGGCGAACAAATCAATCTCGCCGAGGCCAAGCCTGACATCGTTAAAAAACTCCGCGCCCGCATGGAAGCGCTTGATGCCGAAATCACCAAGAACGCCCGTGCGCCTTGGTTTAAAAAATAATTACAATTCATTCCCCCACTTTTTATGAAACTCATTCTGGTTAGTTTATTTATTGGCAGCACGATTAGTGTATTTGCCCAAGGGAACACCCAGTGGCACGATGTCACCGAGTGGGGCGTGGAAGGCCGTGGCTGGGACGGGCAAGAACGCAAGCGGTGGTTCGACCGGTTTCCAGCCAAAGCAGAGAAAACCGTGACGCGCGCCGTGTGGAATCTCAGCCGCCACAGCGCGGGAATGATGGTGCGATTTAAGACCGATGCGCCGGTGATTCAGGCAAAATGGAAACTGCTCAGCAGCAGCCTCGGCATGCCGCACATGCCGCCCAGCGGTGTGAGCGGACTGGACCTCTACGCGCGTGATGCCAAAGGCCAATGGCGCTGGGCCGCCGCCACGCGACCGAGCCGGCAGGACATGCAAGCAACGCTCTTGAGCGGCATCGCACCGGGCCTGCGTGAGTACGCGATTTATTTGCCTTTGTTTAACGGCACAGAGTCATTGGCGATTGGCGTGCCGGCGGGGGCAAAGTTTGAACGACTGGCACCGCGCAAAGCGAAACCGATTGTGTTCTATGGTACCTCCATCACCCACGGCGCCTGTGCCTCGCGCCCGGGCATGACGCACGTGGCCATCCTTGGCCGGCGGCTGGATCGGCCGGTAACGAACATTGGCTTTTCCGGCAACGGCAAAATGCACAAGGCTGTGGGCGATCTGTTGGCGGAGGTGGACGCGGCGGTGTACGTCATCGATTGCCTCCCGAATATGAGTGCCGCGGCAGTGACAGCCAGTTGTGTGCCGCTGGTGCAGCAGCTCCGCAAGGCGCAACCGGACACGCCGATTGTGCTGGTGGAAGATCGGCGTTTCACCAATTCATGGCTTGTGCCCCGCGCCAAGAATCTCCACGACGGCAAACACGCCGCCTTGCGCAAGGCGCACGCGCAACTAAAGGCAGCCGGCGTGAAGCAATTGTATTACATCGAAGGCGACGCCTTGCTCGGCAATGATTCGGAAGGCACCACCGATGGATCGCATCCCAACGACCTCGGCTTCCTCCGCCAAGCCGATGCTTTCGAACCGGTGTTGCGCAAGGCGTTGGGGCAGAAATAACCGGAGTGTTTTCCTTGTGCCATTTGCGAGGGTGCGGGATGCTTTGCGGCTCCATGAAACGCATTTCTTTTTTGACAATTCTGTTCGCTGCGGTTTCATTGCAGGCAGCGAAGCCGAACATCATTTTTATTCTGGCCGATGACATGGGCTATGGCGATGTGCAGGCCTTGAACCCAAAATCCAAAATTCCCACGCCGTATCTCAATCGGCTGGCGCGGGAGGGGATGACGTTCACCGATGCGCACAGTCCCTCGGGCGTTTGCACGCCCACGCGGTATGGGGTGCTGACGGGGCGGTATTGCTGGCGGTCGCGTATGAAGCGCGGGGTGCTGGGTGGGTACAGCGCGCCGCTCATCGAGAAGGATCGGCCGACGGTGGGCTCGGTGTTGCAGGCGGCGGGCTATCACACGGCTGCGATTGGCAAGTGGCATTTGGGGATGAACATGACGCGGCGCGAAGGCGCCAAGCCCGTGCGCGAGCGCTGGGATGGCGACGGCAATGTGGACTTTGCCAAGCCGATCGCCGATGGGCCGATCACGCGCGGGTTTCACGAATACTTTGGCGTGAGCGCATCGCTGGACATGGCACCGTATGTGTGGATCAAAAACGACCGCTTCGTGAAACAGCCCACATTGCAGCAGCCGGCGGTGAAGTTTCCCGGCTATGTGCGCAAGGGACCGCGTTCAGATGATTTGGAATTCGAAAAGGGGCTGGATGTGCTGGCCGATCGCGCGGCGGGTTTCCTCAAGCGCATGGCGAAAGAAAAGAAACCGTTCTTCCTGTACCTGCCCTTGACCGCGCCACACAAGCCGGTGACGCCGCATCCAAGGTTCAAGGGCAAGACCGGCCTTGGGCCGTATGGCGATTTTGTGATGAACGTGGACGACACGGTCGGCCAGGTTCTCAAGGCGTTGGATGATACGGGCCTGGCGAAGAACACGGTGGTGATGTACACCAGCGACAATGGTTCGTTTATGTATCGCAATGATGATGAGCCAGATCACGTGAGCGATCCCTCGCGGCAGCAGTATCAATCCAAGCACCATACCGCCAATGGCCCTTGGCGCGGCACCAAGGCGGACATTTGGGAGGGCGGCCATCACGTGCCATTCTTTGTGCGATGGCCGGGCAAGGTGAAGGCCGGCAGTGAGTGCCGGCGCGTGATCACGCACACGGATTTGTTTGCGACGGCGGCGGCGGTGTCCGGTGCAAAGATTCCCAAGGGCGCGGCGGCTGACAGCCACAGTTTTCTGCCGTTGCTGTTGGGCAAGGAGAAGGGCTACTCGCGGCCGCCAGTGATTCATCATTCCAGCGCGGGTATGTTTGCCATTCGTGATGGTGATTGGAAACTGGTCCTCGGCAACGGCTCGGGCGGGCGACAGGCACCCAAGGGAAGGCCATTTGCCAAACCCTATTTTTTGTCGAATTTGAAAACCCATTCAAATGAGGAAAAGAATTTTGCATCGGATGAGCCCCAAACCGTCAGTCGGCTTGAAAAAGCCTTTCAAGAAATCCACCAAAACGAACATCGTTAGCTCCAATTCGCGAAAAACACGCGAAAATGTTCGGTTTTTTGAATTTCTGCAATTGTGACTCAGTCTCAAATTTAGCTTGCGGTGCTTTCGGTTTTGCCCGAAGAATGCCGCGCTTTCACGCGATGGCGACAATTTTGGACATGCCCGCGCAAACGCGCACGCGATCAGCCGACACGCTGATTTGCCACTGCTATCAGGTGACCGCCTCGAGTATTCGGACGGCGATTGACAAAGGCGATGCCGAAACCATTGCAGAAGTTTCGCGCCTGACTGATGCAGGCAACGGCTGTGGCAGTTGCCATTGCCGGATTCAGCGATTGCTCGCCGGGTTGCCCGCGGAATGCGGCCCGTGTTCGCTTTGCCCGGGATGCGGTCACATCAAAACACTTTGCCATTGCAAAGCGGCGTAAATTTTCGTGCTGGGACTGAGTCTCGTTAGCAGACAAATTTATTTTTTCACCCGTCAAATTTGTGCTACCCTAACGGCTCGTGTGCATTTGAAAACAAACTGACCGCAATCATTTACCAAAAAAATTATGAAAGGAAACGAACAAGTCATCGAAGCATTGAATGCCGGCCTCACCATTGAGCTGACGGCGATCAATCTATATTTCATCAGCTCCAAAATGTGCCGCGACTGGGGGCTCAACAAACTGGCGGATCATTTTCATGCGGAGTCGATTGAGGAGATGAAGCACGCGGATGAAGTCATCGACCGCATCCTGTATCTGGATGGCGTGCCGGCGATCTCTCGCTATGGCGTCATCGACGTGGGCGACACTCCACAGGCGCAGATCGAGAGCAGCCTCGCGCTGGAGACCAAGGGCGTGGCGACTTACAATGAGGCCATCAAGCTTTGTATCGAGTTGAAGGACGCCGGCAGCCGCGAGTTGATGGATCGAATGGTCGTGGAGTCTGAAGATAGCGTGGACTGGGCCGAGGCGCAGCTGGACCTCATCAAGATGATCGGCCTGGAGAATTATCTCTCTCAGCAAATGCACAAAGCCTGAGGCTCGAATCGATAACCCTAATTTTTCTTTCGCACCTTAAGAATAATCGGCTGCGACACGAGGCCATTTTCGGCGGAGGTTTTGAGGTGGAATCGGCGCGTCATCTCAGGCACCCATTTATCGGCGGTGATGAAAAATTCACGTTCGGATTGACCTTCAACGATGAGTAATCCGCTGAGGCCAATGTTGTCTACAT
>CAZJRV010000218.1:0-4591 GCA_964548235.1 uncultured Verrucomicrobiota bacterium | reverse complement strand
GCAGGGCCAAACCGCCACGCCCGGCGATGACCTCTACGCGCTCGGCGCCACCCTGTACGATTTGCTCAGCACCCAGCCGCCCTTTTATGATGGCGATATCGTGCATCTCGTTCAAGAAGCACCCGCACCCACCCTGCATCAGCAATTGGAGCAACTCGGCATCCACAATCCCATCCCAAATCATGTTCATGATGCCATCATGTCCTGCCTCGCCAAAGACCCCACGCAACGCCCCGCCGATGCCGCCACCCTCGGCCAACTGTTGCACCCGGACCTCGCCCCACCACCCGTGCCGCCAGAATTCCAGCCCGAAACCGAATCTGTCCTGACCGAGCCCATCGAGAAAACCCAGCGCTACCTCGAGGAAAACCTGCCCCAACCCGTCACCCATTGGTGGAGCACGCAATCCAGCGGCAAACAACAAATCCTCGCCATCACCGCCATCATCCTCGGCCTGCTCTTCGCAGAAATCACCTACTCCAAACTCACCAAAAAAGGTTTCTTCAAAACCCTCCGCCAAAATCACCCCTTCCTCCCTTGGCCGGTCCATCCCGCCAACCCCGGCAAACCAACCAAATAAATCACCCCACAAAAAAACCGCCCGGAAAGTGAACCGAAGTTCCCTCGCCGGGCGGCTGCCAATCCTTTTTCAAGGGGAACCTTGCGGTCTCTCTCAAAGGTCGATGCCCTTGGCAGGGCGCAATCAGCCGTCTTTCACACAACCCCGAAGGGCCGTGCTCATCCCGTTCACCTCCCCGAAAGGCGACGTCCGGTAGCAACTTCATTCCATCAGTTCCCCGAAGGGCTCCGATGACTTTCCATCACCTCGTCGGCTGACCGACCGAGCGTCATCCGAAGATGCGCTCAACGGGTTGAGACTATCACGAAACGCCTCAAAGCAAAGCCGGAGTTATTTTGAAGTTTACACAGGTTGTTCACAACCGGCAAACGCAGCAAAAAAATAATCCCTGCAATAATTGAATGGATGATTAATCCTCGATAAAAACAGTGCAATTTGGGAGAGCCTTACGTAGGGCGGCGATCTCTCCTTTGCGCAATGGGTTTCCAAAAACATACAGCCTTTCCAAGCTATGCAATCGGTAAAGTGGCTTGAGGCTTTGAACCCTATTTTTTCTAATGCTTAGATATTTCAATTTCCTAAGGTCAGACAATGCATCCAAGCTTGTCACTTTGTTGACTTGTAAATCCAGAGACTCCATATCAGTCAAGTGCGTCAGAGGACTGATATCTTTAATGGAATTTGAGTCCAGACGCAGTTCCTTCAAGGATCGAAACAAATCTAGAAAACAAACTTCGGTCAAGCCACCCACACTCAGATTTAATTCTAACACACCTTCTACGCCTTGGAACGTCAACTGATCTTTGTTGATACCATGGTCGCAAGCAATAATCTGAGCCACACTGTCGGGCATTCGAACTTCCTTAGGGCAAGGGGTAAAACAGCTAGTTCCCATGAGTACAATCATGAGTAGAATATAAAATTTCGTTGTGAAATGCATTTTAAATTACCGCCAAAACCCGCCACCCGAAGTGAAAAAATGGTGCGCACTGCTGGATTTGAACCAACGACCCCATCGGTGTGAACGATGTGCTCTACCACTGAGCTAAGCGCGCAAGGGCGGGAAAGGTATCCATTCCAAAAATATTTTCAAGCGCTTAATCGACGACCTCCGCGGACACTCCCGCCATGCTCGCTGCAGCATTGCGCCGCCGCACGGTATCGCATTGGGCCCATGTTTCATCCTGGCCGGGGCGGTCGAGGTTGTAATGAAGCCCGCGACTTTCGGGGCGCTCGAGCGCGCAAGCGATGATCAGCTCGGCCACTTGGGCGATGTTGCGCAGCTCGAGCAAATCGGCTGTCACTTTGAAGTCCCAATAATATTGCCGGATTTCTTCGCGCAAATTTTCAATGCGCGTGGCGGCGCGGCACAAGCGCTTGTTTGTGCGCACGATGCTCACGTAATCCCACATGCACCGGCGAATCTCATCCCAGTTGTGCGATACCACCACCAACTCATCGGGATCCGCCGCATCGCCGGAATGCCAAGCGGGGATGGCCGCCTCGGTGGGCGGTTGCGTCGAAGTGGTCACTTCCTTCGCCGCGCGATGGGCGCACACGAGGCCTTCGAGCAACGAATTACTGGCGAGCCGATTCGCGCCGTGCAAGCCGGTGCATGCAACTTCACCCACGGCGAGCAGCCCGGGCAATTCGGTTTGGCCATCCACGCCCGCCACCACGCCGCCGCATTGATAGTGCGCGGCGGGCACAACGGGGATGGCGTCCTTGGTGATATCCACGCCAAAGGCTTGGCACGTGCGGTAGATATTTGGGAAACGATCGATGATGAAGGGCGCGGATTTGTGCGTGATATCCAGCAGCATGTGCTCGGCGCCGGTGCGTTTCATCTCGCTGTCGATCGCGCGCGCCACGATATCGCGTGGGGCAAGGCTGGCCATCGGATGCGCGGCGTCCATAAATTCGCGCCCGTCCAGATCCTTCAACACCGCGCCCTCGCCGCGCAGTGCCTCGCTCACGAGAAACGACTTTGCCTTCGGATGAAACAGGCACGTCGGATGGAATTGCGTGAATTCCATATTGGCAACCGGCACGCCCGCGCGATACGCCATCGCCACGCCGTCGCCCGTGGCGATGTCGGGGTTGGTGGTGTAGAGATAAACTTTGCCGCAACCGCCCGTGGCCAGCAACGTGTGCGACGCGCTGAAGGTTTCCACCACGCCGCTATTGCGATCGAGCACATACGCGCCGAGGCAACGGTTCTCGCCCGATTGCTCGAGCTTTTCCGTGGTAATCAAATCAATCGCAAAATGATCCTCGAACACCGAGACATTGGGTGAGCGTTCAATGGCCGAGAGCAGTGCGCGCATCACCTCGCGACCGGTGGCATCCTTGGCGTGCAGCACTCGCCGCTTGGAGTGGCCGCCTTCTTTGCCCAGCGAATAAAACCGCTCGCCATCGGCGGATATGCTTTCGCCGCGCGTGAATTCCATCCCGAGCGCAACCAGTTCCGCAATGCGATCAGGACCATCCTTCACCACTGCACAAACCACTTCTTCACGACAAAGCCCCGCGCCCGCGCGCAGTGTGTCGGCGATGTGCAAATCAAAAGTGTCCGTCGCCTTCGTCACCGCCGCGATGCCGCCTTGAGCGTATTGCGTGTTGGCCTCGGTGAGATTTTTTTTGGTGATGATGGCCACCCGCCCGTGCGGTGCCACTTTTAAGGCAAAGGTCAACCCCGCTATGCCGCTGCCGATGACGATGTAATCAAATTGTTTCATTCGTGCCACGTGCTGCCGTCAGCACATTTACAACCGGGCGTTATCAATCAACCGCGTCTTTCCGATAAACACCGCCAGTGCCATTCGCACACCTTTCATTGGCTTAACGAGGCTCATAGTTTTCTCATCAAAAAACTCCACATAGTCTACTCGCGCGGCGGGGTGTTGCTCGATGGACAGTATCAACCGCCGCTTCAATCCGCGCAAGCTACCTTTGCGGACGGCCGCGCGCGCCAATCCGATCGATTGCCACAACGCGATGGCTTGTTGCCGTTCAGATTTATTTAAAAGCACGTTGCGCGAGCTGCACGCCAAGCCGTCAGCCTCGCGGACGGTGGGGGCCACGACGATGCGCGCGGGTAAATTTAGGTCACGCGCCACGCGGCGGATGAGCGCGGCTTGTTGCCAATCTTTTTCGCCGAACACGGAGGCGGTTGGCTGGACGAGATGGCAAAGCTTCACCACCACAGTGGCCACACCGCGGAAATGGCCGGGGCGAGATTCGCCTTCCATGCCGAGAGAGACAGCGATTTCGTCGATGCCCACGCTGGCGTCTATTTCGTAAAGCGACTTGGGGGAAAATACCACATCCACGCCTTCGGCGCGGCAGAGTTTTTTGTCCACCGACAAAGGGCGTGGGTATGCGCGCAAATCTCCGGCGTCATTAAACTGCGTGGGGTTCACATAAATGCTGACGACCACAATGCCCTCCGCGCCAGCGGCCTTGCGCGCGCGGCGGATGAGGCTTGCATGCCCCGCGTGCAGCGCGCCCATCGTGGGCACGAGCGCCACGCGCGCTCCCTCGCGCTGCCAGCGCGCGGCCAGCCGCTGCATCGAGATGGGGCAGGAAAGAGTTTTCACGCGATAAAAAAACGGGCCGGCAATCACCGGCCCGTTGCTAAAATTTGCCGGTACTAATTTTTGAACTGCATCGATTGCGCCTGATGCATTTCATCCGCGCAAGGCTGATCGGTCGGCGCGTCGGCCTCGGCGTCGGTGGCGGCAACCACGTTGTTGGCGAGCAACCATGCCTCCACTTCGTCGCCGCTCACGTCGGCGAGCATGTTGCCGTTGACCTCCACGCACGGCTGCAGCATTTGGCCGCTGCGTTCGATCATTTCGGCGCGGTGCTCGGGGTTGTTGACCACGTCTTTTTCGTCCCAAGTGAGGTCGTGCTTGCGCAGCACAGCCCGCACGCCCTCGCTCCAGCCGCAGGTGGGCTTGAGATAGCAGGTGATGTTCGGTTTATCCATAGGTGGGGGGAGGATGACAG
>CAZJRV010000217.1:0-4616 GCA_964548235.1 uncultured Verrucomicrobiota bacterium | reverse complement strand
CAACAGGCGGCAGCACAACAACAGGCGGCAGCACAACAACAGGCGGCAGCACAACAACAGGCGGCAGCACAACGGGTGGTGGAAGCTCATCGACTACTCTGGATATTTTGGTGATTTACACGGATCCCGCCCAGCAGGAAGCCGGCGGCGAGTCTGCGATCAAGGCATTGGCCGGTTCCGCCGTGGGCAATGTCACCACCGCGCTCTCAAACAGTGGATTATCCGAATCCGCCAAGCTGGTGGGTACGGAAAAATTTTCCTACACCTCCACCGGCAATCTCAGCGCGGATCTCACCAAGATTTCCAGTGATTCCCAGGTGAAATCATGGCGCGATCAATACAAGGCTGATCTTGTGGCAATGTTGGTCAAGAGCAACTCCGGTTCCACTACTGGAATCGGGCACTTGGGCAGCGCCAATGGCAATGAGGGAGCTGCGTTTAGCGTGATCAAGGTGAATGCGGTGGGCGCACCCGTCCGCTCGTTTGCGCATGAGATTGGCCACAACCTAGGCTGCGGACACGCAGCGGATCAGGGGTCCGGTTCCGGTGGAGCGTTTAGCTATTCCCACGGCTGGCGGTTCGTGGGCAGTGACTCGAAAAATTACCGCACACTTTTGAGTTACCAGAAGACCGCCGGCGAGGCGCGCATTCCCTACTTTTCCGCCCCGGCGATCAACTACCAAAGCACGCCCACCGGCACAGCCAATGCGGATAATGGCAAGACGATCAAGGCCATCATCGACAAGGTAATCAAATATAGGTAACCATCATTCGCTGGCCGCCGGTTTGCGCAGACCAGCGCGGGCCAACTTCACGAAACCATACAGCACCGTCAGCGCAAGCAGCAGTGCGCCCAGTGCCGCCAGCCAGTTGGGGTCTTCGGTGTTTACCGCTTCAAACTCAATGGTCATGGGCTCGCCCGGTTTCATTTGCAGGCTTTGGGTGAAGTGATGCACCTGCCCGTGGCGGGGCAGGGTGATGTGCAGCGGGGCCACGGTGCGCTCGGTGAGTTCCTGTGATTTTTGCAGCATATCCACCTGCTCGAGTGCGGCCTCGGCGTTGTCCCCGGCGTGTTGGGCGCTCGATTGAGATTGGCCTGCAGCCTGTTGGCTGGGCAGATTGGCTTGTTGCGCGTATCGGGCGGAGTTGCGGTTGTTGAATTCAAACTGCGACTCATTCAGCTTCAGGGCCTGCAGTTGGCGGACTTGTCCTTCCAGATCCTTTAATTCCCTCCGGTCAGAATTCAGGTTGGCTGCATCCTGCCGGCGTGCACGGTCGAAGTACTTGTTGGCATCCTCCACGTTGCCCGCCTTGATGTTGTCGACCACGTTCTTGAGCGAACTGGAAAACAATTTGGATTGCTCGGCTTCCTTGGCCTTTTTCTCATCGCGACTGTAGCTTTCGTAGGCGCGTTGGTCCATGTCGTCATTGGGCAGGGCGTGCGTCATGGTCGTTTGTGGGCCGGAGTTTTCCTGGGGCAGATACAATGGGCGCGGAGATGCCCGGCGCTCGGCACGGGTCATGCTGCCCTCGAAGTCGGAATATTTGTAATCGCGCGGGAGGTGCAGCTGCCATTGGGCATCCTGCAAAGGCACGCTGAGTCGGGGCGATTCAAGCTTCACCTGGCCGCTGCCATCGGGGAATGGCGTGCTGCTTTCGTAGGTGAACTCCACGGTGAACGCCGCGTTGTTTTCCGATTGCTCCAATGGCAGCAAATAGGCGTTGCTTTTTGTCCGCGCGGCGCGCACAGCCTGGCCGGCCACGAAGGCGGACCACAACCGGTCTTCGCTTTCGGGAAGCTCGAGCGTCATCGTTTGTCCGCCGTTGTTGACCACATTTAACCTCGCCTGTGTCAGCATCCGGCCATCCTGCGTGAGCACGCTGGTGAACCGGGCGGCGGTGATGGAGGTTTGCAGCACGGCGGCCGTTTCGAATTGGTTGACCTCAACGGCGAGCTGCCAACCCGGGCGCAGGTATTGGTATGTCAGCGCCGGGGGCGGATCCATTTGTGCGCGCTCGGGCAGGTTGGCGGCGTCCATTGCCGCGAGCGGATCTGTCACCGCCGCGGCTTCTTTCACCTGCAACGGCGTGGTGTTGGCCACTTGCACTGTCACCCAGCCAGTCTCGCGTTCCACAGTGGGATCCACCGGAGACTGCCCGGCGGACATTTGTGTGCCCTGTACTTGCGGGCCGGTGAAGGTAAACCGGTTGGTCTGCGCGTGCGTCCAATCTTTCCATTCCCATGTGAGTGCGAGGTCGTACGTGCCCATTGTCTTGTTTTGCAACCGAACGATCCAGTCGGTGTCCTTGTCCGGATCAGTTTGCCGGCTGCGGATGTCTTTCCCGTCAAACTCCACATTCTTGAACTGGGCCGGAACCCGGATGCGGAATTCCTGCGTGGGTGCGTTCTTGATGCTATACCGGATCACCGTGCGTCCTTCCAAATGCGTCTCGCTCACCTTCAGGTGGTTCACCAATTCCGCCGTGACCCAAACCGGCCGCTGCGCGGTGTTCACCGTGAGGCTCCAGCCCAGTGAATCATCTGGCATCGTGGAAATGTGTTTGTATGCCAGCACATTCGCGCCCAGCGTAAAGGGCATGGTGCCAAAAGCGTGGCCGGGCGCGTTGGGTTGGCGGCTGGGCAATTCAGCGGCGGGGATTTCCGTCAACCCCTGCGCGGCACCCGCGGTGATTTCCAGCCCCGGCTCGCTGCCCACCGCCACATAGCCGGTCAGCTTGTGCGTGCCCAGTGGGTGCACACCGGCCACTCTCGCCGTGTCGGCGAACGTTTGTTGCTGCTGCAGGTCAATCCGGATTCCATACGCGCCTATCGTGCGCTGGCTCAGGGTAACTTCCAGCAGGCCATCCGCCAGATTGGTGCGGGCGATGTTTGCACCGTGAACTTTCTCCACTCGAAAGCCCTCGGGCAATGCCAGCGCAAGCTGGAAGATGCCGGTTTTCTTGATGGTGTAGTTGACGTGCGAAGTGAGGCGCAACGCATTGGCGCCCACGTGGAAATGCTGGCGTACTTCCGCCTCGAGGCGCGGTTCCACGGCGGACACACGAGCGGCCAGCGTGAAGGTGTTGAGATAGCTGAACACGTGCACCGGTTTGGCGGTTTTCACCACGGCGGTGAAATCCTCGGCGTTCTTTTTGGTGAGCTGGGTGGATTGCGCTACGGTGAGGCCGAGGTCATCCCCGGCCTGAAGGGCGACCAATCCGTTTTCCCGTTTCACATCCAGCGCGTGCGGGACGGTGACGTCAGCGTCATTGGGCGGGGCGGCGAGCGGTTGTTCCAGTTCCAGCACGAGCTGCCAGTTTTGGGTGGCCGGTTGGGCGAGGTCCACCACCAGCACCGAGTCATCATCGCCATCGCCCATTACCCAGTTGCGGAGGTGCTGTGCGGTGACGCGCATCAATTTATGACCTGCGGCCGCAGGTGGCAATTGCACGCGCACGCGGCGCAGTTCGCCTTGGGTCACCTGGTAATCCAGCTGCGTGCGGGTGCGCACGAGGCCGCGTTGGTAGGTGACGTGGCTGGCATTTTGCACGAACACCGTGGCGGCAATTTCACGCGCCTTTTGCACGCGCGGTTTCCACGTGAGTCGCAGCGAATCATTGGCACCGATGATGCCCGTGAGCGTGGTGGCTTCCCCCGCCGCAACGGTCTTGGCGGTGACGCCGGTGGGCAGTTCCATTTCGGCATCCTTTTCGTTGAGGGTGGCTTCCACGTGGCTGACAAGCGCGGGCGGAATGCCAAAAGCGAGAGCGCGCTGGGCGGCGTCACCGGTGTGTTTGATGAGAAACTTCACCTTCGCTGTGGCTTGGCCGGTGTCGAGTAGCTTGATTTCCAGTGTGGGCCCTGCGCGGCGCAGCGTGGCACCGGCTTGTGTGCAGCTGAATGTATCTATGGCGAGATGTTCGCGGAAGAGTGTGAACGCCTGCGCGTCCGCACGCGCGTCGAGCGTGAATTCCGCCTCCACGATGGCCACTTTCGGGTGCACCGTCACGTTGTATGTGGCGGAAACTAGGCTGACGGTGTTGGTGCCGGCCGTGGCGCGTACGCCTTTGGCGTCCCACGTATCGAAGGATAGCTGGCGCCCGCGGTCCCACCGCACCTCGCGCGCGATTTTGCCGTTGGCGTGCCATTGGCGCGCGAGGCCGTGCGGCTCGCCTTTGGCCCACGGTGTTTCCGAGGCTTTCTTTCCATCTGGATGCCACGTGATTTGGTTGCCGTGGAGTTTGCCGGCTTGATAAATTTGCTGGCCGGAACGGGTTCCATCCCGCCGCCAACTGGTTTGGGTTCCATGCAGCTTGCCGCCGGCGTACGGACTGCTGGAGCGTTTGGAGCCGTTCTCGTGCCACAAGGTTTCCACGCCGTGCAGCTGGCCGTTTTGATAATGGCTCTCGATGCGTTTTTGTTGGTTGGCGAACAGGCCGGTGACGATGCCGCTGAATGGCGCGTCCGCATTCACCTCAAAACGCGTGCCGTTGCGGTCCTGCAATTGCGCTTCCGAAATGCGCTTCGGGCCGGTGGCCTTGGGGGTGAGCAGGTCGATGAGCGTCTGGCGAATTTGTTCCGGCGTGAGCTTTGCCGCGGGTGCGGCCGGCTGGGC
>CAZJRV010000216.1:0-4617 GCA_964548235.1 uncultured Verrucomicrobiota bacterium | reverse complement strand
CGCGGATGGAACTCCGCACGAGTCCAACGGACGCGCTACCATCGAGGATGACGACGCGGATTTCTGGTTCGGGTTCGAGCAGGAATACACCCTGATCGACCTGGACACCAACCTGCCGCTGGGCTTTCCAAAAAACGGATTCCCCGGCCCCCAAGGCCCCTACTACACCTCCGTGGGCGCGCGCAACTGCATCGGACGCGACGTGGTGGATGAACACCTGCACCTCTGCCTCGAGGCGGGCCTCAACGTGGAAGGCATCAACGCCGAGGTCATGATGGGTCAGTGGGAATTCCAAGTCTTCGCCAAGGGCGCGGGCACCGCGGGCGATGAAATCTGGATAGCCCGTTACCTCATGGAACGCATTGGCGAGAAATACGGCGTGGCGGTCGACTGGCATCCCAAGCCTGTTAAGGGCGATTGGAACGGCTCGGGTATGCATGCCAACTTCTCCAACGGTGCCATGCGCGATGAGGGCGGCAAGGAAATGTTGACCAAGATCTGTGAGACCTTTGGCGAAAACATCGACCGCCACATCAGCGTCTACGGCGCGGACAACAATCAGCGCCTCACCGGACTGCACGAAACCCAGGCCATCGACAAATTCAGCTATGGCGAATTTGACCGCGGAGCCTCCATCCGCATCCCCGTGGCCACCCTCCAAAACGATTGGAAAGGCCGCCTCGAAGACCGCCGCCCCGCGTCCAATGGCGATCCCTACAAGATCGCGGCCGTCATCATCCAAACCACCAAGGAAGCCCTCGCCTAGCGAGCTTCCCGCAAACAAACAATCCCAAGACCGGCGGGCCACCGTCGGTCTTTTTTTGTTGCGCACCGAATTTGGCCCTGTCGAATTTTATCCAATGCCGCAAAATACCGGCAATAGGGACGGGGTATTTGACCTGAAATTCCAATAAATCGCCCATCAATCGACTTATACAAAAAAGTGATGTCACCGAATTGCCCTATAAAAATAGGCATGAAAATCAACTATGAAAAATTTTCATGGAACCTATGAATTATATGAATGCAAATCATGGACACTTGGCACGCCGTACGCTTATGAGGATTCGGAAAAATATGTGAACGGATCGCGCCTCCCATCGAGGCCCATCCAACCAACGCAAAAAACAATGAAAACAATGACCAACCCAATCAAACGCAGCCTCTTGCTTTGGCTGTTTTTAATCGTACCCCTGGCGGGTTTCGCGCCGGGATTAATGGCCGAAGAGAAGAAAGAGGAGCCTTATGATCCGGTGAAAAATATCGCTGAATTAAAGGAGGATCTTGCTGAAGCCAAGGAGGATAAAGACAAACAGTCAATCCAAGACAAAATTAATGTGCTACAGCACGCCATTGACAACGGGATCGCCCTCGAAAGTGGCTTTACGGAAGGCGAAGATGGTGATGCGGATAAACTGGCTGGTTATCAAGGCCTTACAGGCGGCGGCAGCGATGATCCGCGCTATGGCTATGCGTTCAACTTTTTCACGACCAGCATGTTGTGGACGGTGATCGCGGCCGCACTTGTTTTCATCATGCACTTGGGATTCTCAACACTTGAAGTGGGTTTGACGCGATCCAAAAATACTGTGAACATCTTGTTCAAGAATTTGTTCATAATCTCGATTGGCCTGATTACTTACGCTTTCTTTGGCTTCAACACGCATTATCCGGGCGATTTCAACGGCTGGTTTAGTTGGGGAAGCATGATTGGTGATTTAAACAGTGATGGCAGCGATGCCTTCGGATACGGAGGGGTTGGCTTGGCTATGACGGGCTTTGGCGATTTTATCTTTCAGGCTATGTTTGCTGCCACGGCGGCGACGATTGTTTCCGGAGCGGTTGCTGAACGCGTGAAACTGTCTTCGTTCCTGATTTTTGCAACACTGTTGGTGGGAGTTGCTTATCCGATTGTTGGCTCATGGCATTGGGGCGGCGGCGTGTTGGCGGGCATTGAATTCAAGGATTTTGCCGGTTCCGCTGTGGTGCACGCTTTCGGTGGCTTTGCCGCCTTGGGTTGTGTGTTGATTCTTGGCCCTCGCAAAGGCAAGTACGACAAAGACGGGAAACCCAAACCCATTCCAGGACACAATTTGCCGCTGGCAACAATTGGCGTGCTGTTGCTTTGGTTCGGCTGGTACGGCTTTAACGGCGGTTCGGTGCTGAGTGCCGATCCCGGTCCTTTGGGTCTTGTATTTACGACCACTTCATTGGCGGCTGCAGCGGGAGCGATTTCCGCAGCACTCGTTTCATGGGTTGTGTTTTCCAAGCCGGATCTTTCCATGGGCCTCAATGGCGCTTTGGCCGGGTTGGTGGGAATTACCGCCAATGCAGACATTGTCTTGCCGGGTAGCTCAATCATCATCGGATTGATCGCCGGCGTGATCGTGGTATTCTCTGTGATCGCCTTGGACAAAGCGGGGATCGACGATCCAGTGGGTGCCATTTCAGTGCACGGCACTTGCGGCATTTGGGGAATCCTCGCCGCGTACTTCTTCCAGATCGAAGGATCAGGCGTAATACTAGCTTCTCAAATCAAAGGCATTGCCTTGGTGGGTGCGGCTGCATTCGTTTTTTCTATCGTCGTCTTTGGCGCAATAAAAGCCATCATGGGCGTGCGTGTCACCGAAGAGGAAGAAATCGCCGGCTTGGATATTTCCGAGCATGGACAGGAAGCTTACCCGGAATTCACGGCGTCGGCGGATCACTAAACGAGCAATGGACTTGAAACGAAAGGAATACTTCTATGAAAAAAATTGAAGCAATTATTAAGCCCTTCAAGCTCGATGAGGTGAAGGACGCGCTGGCCGAAGAAGGCTTGGCGGGAATGACGGTGACGGAAGTCAAAGGGTTTGGTCGCCAAAAGGGCCATACCGAGGTGTACCGCGGCAGCGAATACACGGTGGACTTCCTGCCGAAAATCAAACTGGAAATCGTCGTGGGCGATGACCAAGTGGAGGCCGCCAGCAAAGCCATTATTGCCGCAGCGAAAACCGGCAAAATTGGCGATGGCAAAGTGTTTGTGATGCCCGTGGAGCAGGCCATCCGCATACGTACGGATGAAACCGGCGCCGAGGCGGTTTGACGTTCATTCACGTCGGCCGGGGCAGCTGCCCTGACCGGCGGGGAAACAGGGAACGGGGTCCGGTGTGCTGGATCGGCCAGACCAGCATGCCGGGCCCTATCCTTTTGGAAATCCAAGAGGGACAGTGAGGGTTGGGAGGGCAAAGCTCCTGCTGAGCGGGAGCATTGCCCTCCCAGAACGCTTTCGATTGTTTTTTCTCGCCGTTACCCGCTGCGCCCGTTATCAACTCGCCCGTGAAGCAAACCATCGTCACCCTGGATCTCGAAGGCGTTTTGGTGCCGGAAATCTGGATTGCGGTGGCCGAGAAAACCGGCATCGAGGCCCTGCGCCGCACCACGCGGGATGAGCCGGATTACGATGTGCTGATGCGTTACCGGCTCGAATTGCTATCGGAAAACAAGCTCAAGCTCAGCGACATTCAGTCCGTGATCGGCACATTGACGCCACTTGTGGGCGCAAAAGATTTCCTCGATGAACTGCGCGCTCGAATGCCGGTGGTCATTCTTTCGGACACCTTTGTGCAATTGGCCAAGCCACTGATGCGCCATCTGGACTGGCCCACCCTCCTTTGCCACCAGCTGGAAGTTCGTGACGATGTGATTGTGGATTGGCACCTGCGCCAGCCCGACCAGAAGCGCCAAAGTGTGGCCGCGCTGAAATCGCTCAACTACCAAGTTATTGCCGCCGGCGATTCGTACAACGATACCACAATGCTGTCCGAGGCCGACCGCGGGATCCTGTTTCGCGCGCCGGAAAACGTGATCAAGGAGTTTCCGCAGTTCCCGGCCGTGACGGAATATGAGGTGCTGAAGGCTCGGATTATTGAAGAGTAAAAAGTCAAAAATCAAAACCACATCGTAAAACTCAAGAGTGTTAGTCGTGGTGAAGCCGATCCTTTTGAGGTTTGGCCTGTGGCTTTGGTTTTTTACTTTTCACTGATTACTTTCCTAATCCTCCCCCCGCCGCTCGCGCATCATTAGCTCCTTCAGTGCCTCTCTTGGGCCCTTGCCTTCGTACAGCATCGCGTGTACTTGCTCGATGATGGGTGTTTCCACGTCCAGAGCTCGCGCCAGTTCGCGGGCGGATTTTGCCGTGGGATGCCCTTCAGCCGTGGCGGAGGCCAGCACTTCCTCAAGCGGTTCGCCCTGAGCAATGCGTTCGCCGAGCGTTCGGTTGCGGCTTTGTTTAGAGAAACAAGTCACCGTAAGGTCGCCCATCCCGCTGAGGCCATTGAATGTATTCGCCTCCGCGCCGGCTGCTTTGCCGAGGCGCCGCATCTCGCGCAGGCCTCGGGTAATGAGCGCGGCCTTGGCGTTGTCGCCCAGTTGGAGGCCGTCGCACACGCCGGCGGCGATGGCCATCACATTCTTCAATGCGCCCCCGAGTTCCACGCCCAGCACATCGGCACTGGTATACACGCGCAGGGTGGGGCGGTGCAGCCATTCCTGCACGGCGGCGGCGGCGGCTTCGTCCTCGCTGGCGGCGACCAGTGCCGTGGGGATGTTGCGCGCCACTTCCGCCGCCAATGAGGG
>CAZJRV010000215.1:0-4624 GCA_964548235.1 uncultured Verrucomicrobiota bacterium | reverse complement strand
CGTTTCTCATTTTCACGGGGCTCAATATTTGGGGCGTGAAACAGGCGGCGATGTTCGAGCTGGTGGTCACGGTGCTGGCGGTGGGCGAGTTGCTCATTTTCATCGGCGTGGCCGCGCCACATTTTGAATTGGCCAACTTCAATAAGAACCCGTTGCCTCACGGCTGGGGCGGCGTGTTCGCGTGTTTGCCGTTTGCGATTTGGTTTTATCTCGCCATCGAAGGCGTGGCAAACGTGGCCGAGGAGGCGCGCGACCCTCAACGCACCGTCGCCCGCGGCTTCGGCTCGGCCATCCTCACGCTGGTGGTGCTGGCGGTGGCGGTGTTTTTTACGTCGACGGGTGTTGGCGGTTGGGAGGCGATTGTTTACGAAAGACCCGGGGCCGAGCCGAGCGATGCGCCGTTGCCGTTGGCGCTGGCGCAAGTGATGGGAAAGGAACACATTTTATACACGATGCTGCTGGGCGTGGGCTTGCTCGGGCTCATCGCCAGTTTCCACGGCATCATTCTCGCCGCCGGTCGCGCGACGATGGAGATGGGCCGGTCAGCCTTTCTGCCGCGCGCGTTGGGTCGCGTGAACGCCACCACCCAAACGCCCATCGTGGCGCTGGTGGTGAACATGCTCATCGGCATCGCCGCCATCCTCTCGGGGCGCACGGCGGAAATCATCACGCTCGCCGCTTTCGGCGCGGTCGCGCTTTATGTCATCTCGATGGTGTCGCTGTTTGTGCTGCGCAAAAATGAGCCGGGACTTGAGCGGCCCTTCCGTGCGGTTTGTTATCCGGTCTTTCCCGCGCTGGCATTGGTCATCGCGGCGGTGAGCTTCGTAGCGATGGCTTGGTTCAACCCAATCATCGCCGGAATTTTTGTCGGGATATTGGGGGTCGGTTCAGGGTACTTTCTGGCCACCCGCCGCAGCAATGATGGCCCCAAAACTGCTTGACTGGAGCAGTGAGCGTGTTATCATTACTATCTTTAGCAAGTTACTAAACATTATAAATGTCAGATAAAGAAGCAAATTTGACTCATAATGAGGTGATTAAGGCGGAGAACCCTTCGTTGGCGGGGGATATTGCGCCGACGCTGGCGGATGGGGCGGTGGATGTTTTTTCCAAGGATGACCAGCAGTTTCTGAAGTTTCACGGGATTTATCAGCAGGACGACCGCGATGTGCGAAAGCAGGGGAAGCATTTCATGTTCATGATTCGCGGCACGAATCCCGGTGGGGTGCTATCGCCGGAGTTGTATCTCACCTACGACCGGCTGGCGGATGAGTGCGGCAACCAAACATTGCGCATCACGTCCCGGCAGAGTTTTCAATTTCACGGGGTGGTGAAGAGCGGCTTGGGGGCGTTAATGAAGGGCATCAACGACGCGCTCGCGACAACCCTCGCGGCATGCGGCGATGTGAACCGCAACGTGATGGCGCCGCCCACGCCTGCGCGCAACGACCTCGCCGCGCGGGTGCTGGAGGATAGCAAGTTGGTGGCGGCGGCGCTGTTGCCGCGCACGAAGGCGTATCATCAAATTTGGGTGGAAGGCGTGAAACTGAAGCTCGATGATTCGGATTATGAGGATCCGTTGTACGGCAAAACTTATTTGCCGCGAAAATTCAAAGTCGGTTTCGCAACGCCACCGCACAACGACACGGATGTGCTAACGAATTGCCTGGGTTTTGTAGCCATCGAGGAGAACGGAGAATTGGCCGGGTATAATTTAACCGCGGGCGGCGGCATGGGCATGACGCACAACAACGCGAAGACTTATCCGCGCGTGGCGGATGTCATCGGCTTTTTCACGCCCGAGCATCTCGAGGCAGTCGCCAAGGCGGTGCTGACGGTGCATCGCGATTTCGGTGACCGCACGGACCGCCGCCATGCGCGCCTGAAGTACGTGCTGGCTGACCGCGGTGT
Organism: uncultured Verrucomicrobiota bacterium; assembly: GCA_964548235.1. GTDB lineage: Bacteria > Verrucomicrobiota > Verrucomicrobiia > Limisphaerales > UBA1100 > JACNJL01. The sequence goes on along the minus strand of CAZJRV010000215.1, from coordinate 2,713 downwards.
GACGTGGTTCCGCGGCGAGGTGGAGCAACGCACGAGCCTGCGGCTGGAGGGGCCGAAGCCGTTTGCCTTCGACCAGCAAGGCGACCTGTTCGGCTGGCACGAGGCGGCGGACGGTTCGTGGTTTCTTGGGCTGCACGTGTTGTCGGGCCGCGTTCAAGGCGAATTGAAAACCGCGCTGCGCGCCATCGTGGAGCAGCACCGTCCCGAAGTGCGATTGACGCCTTCGCAAAATCTTTTGCTGTGCGGCGTGGCGGCGGCGGACAAGGATGCAATAAACGGAATTTTGTCAGACAATAATTTGGCGGTGGATGGATCGGGCCAAGGCACCGTGCTCGAACGCGCGTCGATGGCCTGCCCGGCGCTGCCCACTTGTGGACTCGCGCTGGCGGAGAGCGAGCGTTACGTGCCGGAGTTTCTGGGGTTAGTGGATAATTTATTGGATGACACCGGCTTGGGCGGCGAGGAAATCATTGTGCGCATGACCGGTTGCCCGAATGGCTGCGCCCGTCCGTACATGGCGGAGCTGGGCATCGTGGGCAAGTCGCCCGGCAAGTACGCGGTGTACCTCGGCGGCAACGTCGCCGGCACGCGTCTGGCGCGCATGTACAACCAAACCGTGCCCGCCACCGAAATGGCCGACCAACTGCATCCGTTGTTCGAACGCTACGCCCGATACCGCCGCGAGGGCGAACGCTTCGGCGACTTTTGCGCCCGCGAAGTGTGGCCGGAAATCGAGGTGACGATATGAGTCCGGAAGCCATTACTCAAGCTAACGATGTGCTGCGTGAAAAATCTCCGCTGGAAGTGGTCGAATGGGCTATCGCGCAGGCGGATGGGCGTGCGATTGTGTCGACCAATTTTCGTCCGTACGAGGCGGTGATTTTGCATTTGGTGACGCGGGTGCAGCCGGACATCCCGGTGTTGTGGGTGGACCACGGCTACAACCGCGCGGCGACTTACAAGCACGCGGAGGAATTGAAGGCGCGACTGGATTTGCACATTCAAGCCTTTGTTCCCAAGCTCACGGCGGCGCATTACGATGCGGCGCGCGGCGGCATGCCGGAGCCGACGGAGGAAAACGAGGAGGCGATCAAGGCGTTCAGCACGATGATGAAGTTGGAACCGTTCCAGCGCGGGATGAAAGAGCTGGCACCGACGGTGTGGCTTACAGCGTTGCGCAAGGTGCAGAACCCAAACCGCGCGGAGCTGGACATCGTGAGTCCGGACAATAATTTTGGTTCAATAAAAGTGAGCCCCATTTTCAATTGGAGCGATGAGGAAATGGAGGTTTATTTGGAAGAGCACGACCTCCCGAATGAATGGGATTATTTTGACCCCGCAAAGGCCGATGAAAAACGCGAATGCGGCTTGCACGCGGCGTGGGGCGGGGAGGCGGTTAAAAAATGAGCAGTTATCATTTAGACCATCTCGAATATCTTGAGACGGAAGCGATTCACGTGTTGCGTGAAGTGGCTTCGGAATTCGAGCGGCCGACGGTTTTGTTTTCTGGCGGCAAAGATTCCATATGCATTTTGCGTTTGGCGGAAAAGGCGTTTCGGCCTTCGGAAATTCCGATGCCATTTTTGAATGTGGAAACGGGGCATGAATTTCCGGAGTTAATTGAGTTTCGTGACCGCCGCGCAACTGAACTGGGCGCGAAGCTGGTTGTGCGCACGGTGGATGAAGCGATTGAAAAAGGGCTCGCAACACCCACGCCGGGACAAACTAGTCGCAATCAAATGCAGATTCCCGTGTTGCTCGGTGCGATTGAGGAGTTTCAATTCGATTGCTGCATCGGCGGCGCGCGGCGCGATGAGGAAAAGGCACGCGCCAAGGAGCGGTTTTTTAGTTTCCGGGATTCATTCGGCCAGTGGGATCCAAAAAACCAGCGGCCGGAGATTTGGAATCTTTACAACGGGCGTCTCAATCCCGGCGAAAATATGCGGGTGTTTCCGCTCTCCAACTGGACCGAGACGGACGTGTGGGAGTACATCCAAAAAGAAAAACTCGAGGTGCCGAATATTTATTTCAGCCACGAGCGCGATTGTTTTTTTCGCGGCGGCCAGTGGCTGCCAGTGCCACCCTCGCAAACCGGAAATGGAAAAGCCGACCCGTACGAAGGCGCGCGCCCGACCGAAAAGGAAGAGCACCGCACGATGACCTGTCGTGTGCGCACGATCGCCGACATGATTTCAACGGGCATGATTGAAAGCCCTGCGGAATGCATCGACGACATCATCGCCGAGGTCGCCGCGGCGCGCGTCACCGAACGCGGCACCCGCGCCGACGACAAAGCCAGCGAAGCGGCAATGGAAGACCGAAAGAAAGCGGGGTATTTTTAGAGACACGGATTTCACGGATTGGCACGGATGAAACCAGAATTACTTTTTAAGGATGAGACGCATCGGTTGATTGGGTTTTGTATGGATATTCATAATGAACTGGGGAAAGGGCATCATGAGGTGGTGTATAAGGATGCGTTGGAGGTGGAATTGGGGCGGGCGGATGTGCCGTTTGAACGGGAGAAGAAATTTGAGATCGATTACAAAGGTGTGACCTTGGCGCATCCGCATTACGCGGATTTTGTCGTGTGGGACAAAATTATTTTTGAAGCGAAGGCGATCGAAAAGCTGACGGGCTCTCACGTGAAACAAGTATTAAATTATTTGGCGGCAGCAAACTGCGTGTCGGTTTATTGGTCAATTTCGGCACC
>CAZJRV010000214.1:0-4638 GCA_964548235.1 uncultured Verrucomicrobiota bacterium | reverse complement strand
ATGAAAAACGTGCCGTGATGCATCGCCACCAATCGAGCGCAACCGCCAATGAGAAATCCGCCCAACGCTCCAATGGGGCCATCAACGAGGCCGCCGATGAGGGTGGGCACACCAAAGCCAATAAGTACACCCAAGTGAATCCACCAGCGGTGCTGCCACATCACCAAGGGATCATTAGCCAAATCTTTCACGTTGTCCAAAGGCGGATCGGTCTTCGGCTTGAACATGATCCAGCCAATGTGCGCGTGCCAAAATCCTTTTTTGATGTTGTAGGGATCGGCTTCGTGATCGACGTGCTTGTGATGGCGCCGATGATCGGAGCACCAGTTGAGTGCGGAATCCTGCATCGCCGTGGCACCGCCCAGCAGTGCGGCCAGTTTTACGGGCCAGCGCACCTTAAACGACAAGTGCGCCAACAGCCGATGATAGCCAAAGGTGATGCCCATGCCGGAGAAAATGTAGAGCCCCACAAAGAGGCCGCCGTGCACCCACCAGTTGAGCTGCGCGCCGTATTGCCAAATGAAAACCGGCAGAGCGAAAACCGTGATCGCCAGCGTACCCATCAAGGCAATGAGATTTCCCCAATGCACATTATTCCGAACGTATTTGCGGTTCTTTTCCATGAAATTTATAGCTGATCCAAAGAGGTTCCTCCTCCAAAAGACGCAGGGAAGGTGAAGAAGTCACCCAAAAATGTAAACAAAAACCTGCGCCCAATTCGGGTGGTTTCACTTTTTCCCTGTCCGAATTCTCACGAAAAACCCTGTTTTACAACATTTTTCGTGTTAACCTTGGAATCCGCCTCTGACAGGGCTTTACTTCCCGCGTGAACGACAACAAACCCAAGGTTCTCATCATCATCGGCGATGCCTCTGAAACGGTGGATACGATGTATCCGTACTTTCGTTTAATCGAAGGCGGCTACGAGCCGGTGCTGGCGGCACCGGAGAAGCGGACGTACCAGATGGTGATGCATCAAAATAAACCGGGCTGGACAATCACAAAGGAATGGGAAGGCTACACGATAGATGCGGACATCGCCTTCGCCGACGTCAAGCCCGACGAGTATCTCGGCATCTTCTTCAGCGGCGGCCGCGCGCCGGAGTACATTCGCGAGGACGAGGATTTGCTGCGCATCACGCGTTACTTTTTTGAAAAAAACGCGCCAATCGCCAGCGTGTGTCACGGGGTGGAAATCCCCGCCCGCGCCGATTGCGTGAAGGGCCGGCGGATGGCCACGGTGCCGAAAGCGAAGTTTGACCTCGAAGTGTGCGGCGGAATTTTTGTCGATGAACCGTGCGTGATCGACGGCAACCTCATCAGCGGCCGCACTTTCTGGGATCACGGCCATTACATGGGTGAATGGATGAAACTGCTTGATGCGGCGCGGGGCGCTTAAGGCCGCAGGTGCAGCGGGTTGCTCCGAAAATCACCGGGAACCTGCGGCAACCGCAAGGGCACTTTTTTTGCACCGCGGTAAGGGGGCCACTGGATGCGCTGGCCTTCGTAGCGGGCGAATTCCCAGGCGGGCCATTCGGGGGTGTCTTTTTGCACGCTGGCGTAAATCTTTTTCATTTGCGCGGTCATTTGGGCAAAGCGCTCTGGCTCGGCATTGGCGAGATCGCGGGTTTCGGCGCGGTCGGTTTTTAGATTGTACAATTCCATCTTGCCGAGCGGGGCGGTCTTGATAATGCGTTGATCTTTGACGGTGATGCCGGCGCGTTGCTGGATGGGCGGGGCGTCAATTGCGGCGACGAGTTTCCAATCGCCATCGCGCATGGCCACGTGGCGGCCGCCGCGCGCGCCGTAGAAGTGCCAATAGAGCGGCTGAGGGCGATTGAGTTTTTTGCCGCTAAACAGTCCGCGGATGTTCGTGCCATCGAGGTGGCGGTCGGCGGGTTCTTTCAGGCCGGTGATGCTGCACAATGTCGGCAGCAAATCGAGGCCGCTGATGGGCGTGGATTCGGTGGTGCCGGACTTCACTTTGCCGGGCCAGCGGATGATGCCGGGGACGCGGACGCCGCCTTCAAACACAGCACCTTTTTTATCGCGCAAACCGGCAGTCTCGCCGTGTGGATGAAAGCCGGTGCGGGCAGGGCCGTTGTCGCTGGTGAAAAAGACGAGGGTATTTTCGCGGAGCTTTTGTTTGTCCAGCTCAGCCATAAGCCGGCCGAAGCTGGCGTCCATTTGTGCGACATTGGCCCAGTAGGCGGTGTAGCTGGGGTCGTCGCTTGGGTAATCTTTTTCAAAGCGCGGGTCGCTGGCGATGGGTTCGTGCGGTTCGTGGTAGCAAACAAACATAAAAACCGGTTTCGATTTATCACGCCACGCGCGCAGCCAGTGGATCGCTTCGTCGGTGACGATGCCGGAGGCGAAGCCCTTGAGCGGGCCGACGGGCGTGGCGTTGCGGACAAAGTTCCACGGGTTGCGATGGTTCGGCAGCGCGTTGTTTTGCGTGGAGAACCAGTGGTTAAACCCGTGGTCATTGGGCTGCGGCTGGCCGGTGAGATTGAAGCGGCCATTGAGATGCCACTTGCCGGAGTGCGCGGTATCGTAGCCGCCCTTTTGCAGAATGGTGGAGATTGTAATTTCGCTGGCGGACACGTGCATCGGCGAAAACATCGGGATCCAATTGTGAATGCCCACGCGCGTGGGCGTGCGACCGGTCATCAGCCCCGTACGCGACGGGGAACAATTCGGATGCGCTGAATAACAATCGGTGAACCGCATCCCCTCCCGCGCAAAGCGGTCGAGGTGCGGCGTCTTGACGGTCTTGTTTCCGTAACACCCAAGGTCGCCATAGCCAAGGTCATCGGCCAGCACGATGATGATGTTGGGCGGCTGATACTCGGCCGCACGCACACAGAAGGTGGCCCACACCAAAACCCAAATGTATTGCTGCATGCCCCAAGACTAAATGAATGACGCAGCTTGACAATTCCTGAATCGCCATCGGGATGCTTTTGCGGCACAGTCCGCGCGCTTTAAGCAATGAGCAATTTTCGTGAGGGACAACGATGGATCAGCGAGCCGGAACCGGAGCTGGGGCTGGGCACGGTGATGGAGTCGGGCGGGGGCCGGGTGCAGATGATGTTTCCGGCCACGGGCGAGGTGCGCGTGTACACGGTGGAGAACGCGCCGTTGCGACGGGTGAGTTTTCGCGCGGGGGAAACGATTGAGGATCACGATAGCAACGAGCGGATGGTGGAAGACATCCGCGAGGAGGAGGGCGTTTTAATTTACAGCGGCGAGGGTTGGGAGATGCCGGAGATGCAGTTGAGCGACCGCATCAGCGTGCACGGCCCGATGGAGCGTCTGCGCGGCGGGCACACGGATGCGGCCAGTGTATTCGCGCTCCGGCGCAACGCGCTGGAGATGATGCATCGTTGTCGGCAAGCGCCGGTGCGGGGTTTTCTGGGCGGGCGCATCGACTTGATTCCGCATCAACTTTTCATCGCGCAGGAAGTGGGCAACCGCCTCGCGCCGCGCGTGCTGCTTTCCGACGAAGTGGGCCTGGGCAAGACGATTGAGGCGGGCTTGATTTTGCATCGCCAACTGGTCACCGGCCGCGCTTCGCGCGTGCTCATTCTCGTGCCGGAATCGCTGGTGCATCAGTGGTTCGTGGAAATGCTCCGCAAGTTCAACGTGTGGATGCACATCTTCGATGAAGCCCGCTGTGCGGCCATCGAGAAAGCACAACCGGAGAGCAATCCATTCCTCGATGATCAAGCGGTGCTGTGCAGCATTGATTTTTTGGCGGCACACCCACAGCGCGCCGAGCAGGCCAAGGAGGCAGGCTGGGATTTGCTGGTGGTGGACGAGGCGCATCACCTCGAGTGGAGCGAGACGGAAGCGAGTGAGGAGTATCAACTGGTCGAGGCCATCGGCCAACAAGCCGAGGGACTGCTGCTGCTCACGGCCACGCCGGAGCAGCTTGGGCAGGAAAGCCACTTCGCGCGGTTGCGGTTGCTGGATCCTGATCGGTATTCGGATTACGCCGCGTATCAGGCCGAGGCCAAGCACTTCACCGACATCGCCCCCATCGCCGACGCGCTGCACCTAGGCACGCCCTTGAGCGAGGCGCAAAAGGAAATCATCGATGCGATGCCGGACTTGGATTCGGCAATGGACGCAGATGCATTGCTGGCCGCGCTGTTGGATCGGCACGGGCCGGGCCGCGTGATCTTCCGCAACGCGCGTGCGGCGATGAGCGGCTTCCCGGGACGCGTGGCGTATCTTGTCCCGCTTGTGCCCGACCGCGAGGCGGATCACTGGATGGAACACGCCGCGCTGGAATTTGCCAGTGACACCGGTGCGGGCGAGCCCATTGCGAAGTATAATCTCAATTACGATCCGCGCATCGCGTGGCTCGGGCGGTTGATGCACGAATTGGGCGAGGACAAAGTGTTACTCATCTGCCGTAGCCGCGAGAAGGCGCTGGCCATCGAGAAGGCCGTGAGCCGGCAGGTGCCGGTGAAGACGGCGGTGTTCCACGAAGATCTTTCGCTCGTGCAGCGCGACCGCAACGCAGCGTGGTTTGCCGAGGACGATGGCGCGCGGCTGCTGATTTGCTCGGAGATCGGCAGCGAAGGGCGCAACTTTCAATTCGTGCATCACTTGGTGTTGTTCGATCTGCCG
>CAZJRV010000213.1:0-4638 GCA_964548235.1 uncultured Verrucomicrobiota bacterium | reverse complement strand
TCAGCGGCCACGTCTTGTTGTAGGCACCCAGCACGGGCACCTTGACCGTGACCGGTTCGGGCTCGCCGCGAATGACGAACTGCAGAGCCCCGTCCGTGGCCTCCGCTTCAGCAAGAATGTTGCCCAATTGAATCCGCGGATCGATATCGGCGAGCTTTTGTCCGTTGATGGACTCAATGAATTGCCCCTTGGCCAACTTACCCGTGGCGGCCGCCGGCGAACCTTCCTCGATATTCGCAATGCGCATAACAAATGCCGGCTGCAACAGATCAATTCCAATCCCCACCGGCCCAAAGCGCTTGATCGCTTGCAGCGACTTGCCGGCATCCGGCCGCGTTGAAAAGGTGCCGTGCGGTTGCTTGTAAAAACCCGGCACTGCGGCTGCGGACCAGTTGGCCCAAAAAGCCATCAACATAAGCGGGAAGATTCGGTGCATGATACGGATCATTTAGGGCTTTCTAGAGGGGCCTTGCGCAACGGGCGGAGCCGCAATGTGACCGGCTTGCCCACCGCGGGCAACCCCCTGGGGTTCACTTCCCACAAGAGCCCATCGTTTTCGTGGCCGTGAATTTCCGGCAGGCAAAGCAACTCGTCGCCAAAGGATGAAATGGAAATCACATTGCCACTCTGTTCACAAAGATAACGTTTGGGGCCGTTGCCGCGCTTCATCAGATGTGAGCCGGCAAACAAATAGTCGGCCGAAAATTTCCGGGACTTGATTTTGGCCGGCCCCAGTCCGCTGATTTTTTTGGGTTGAGCAAAGGCAATGAAATTTTGAATGGGATGCTCCTGCAGTTTGCCTCGGGCATTGGCGAACACCAGCGACACTAGAACCCGGTCACCGGCCGGTTTCACGGGAATCCATCGCATCCCCTCGGCACCCGGCACCATCCGCGAAGCCGGTGTACCCGGCTTGGCTCCGAACAACAACAACGCAGTGTGAATGTGAACCGGCCTTGCGTCGAGGGCGACTATCGATTCGTGCTCCTTTGTCCCCTTCGTACAGGCGATCAGTTCGAGCGACCCTTCGTGCAGGCACACCGTCGCATTGACGTCGATGGCCCGCTCTTCGAGGTTGAGGCGGATGCCCGGCAGCTTCAACTTGCTTATGGCTTCAACGGTCTTGGGCGACAAAGCTGGCCCGCGTTGTTCAGCCCAACTGGCAGCTGCCGACCAGACCAACAACGTGACGATGCAGATTCGTTTCAAAGTTTGCATCGATGGCTCCGATCGTGGACAGACCGCTCGTGGCCTGCGTTATTTCGCGCCCTTCAGCAGTTTCACCATCGCCTCACCCATGGCTTCGCCGACGTTCATATAAGTCTCGGCGTTGCCGCCATAATGGCCGCCGGAGCTGCCGCCCTTGGAAAGCGGGTGCGTGTAGACGCTGGCAACGTTGCCCTTGAACTCGAGGTATTTGCCGGATTTGCCATCGACCGCAAGCATGGCGTTGAGGATTTTGCCGCCGCCGTCGGTGGCGCCTTGCTTGGTTTGGCCGAGCGAGGCGCAAACGAATTTGGCCTTGGGAGCGTTGAAATCTTTGCGGAGCGTCTTGATGAGGTGAACAAGGTTTTTCTCGTATCGACTGGAGAGCGCTTGGCTGCGGCTATCGCGATCGCCCTGCCACCAGAAGAATCCGGCCACCTCATAGCTCTTAGCGTCGGGATAATATTTGTCCAGTTCCGAGAGCACCTTCTTGGCGCGCGCGATGTCGCCGTCGTATTGCATGCCGGCGTACCATTTGATTTTCTTCGGCTCCTCGCCCTTCTTCCAGCGCTCCGGCGTGCCCTTGTAGCCGGGGTGCACCCACGTCACGCCCTTGGAATCGGTGAACTCAAATCCCTCGCCGCCCGGCGGCAGCAAATCCCAGCCCAAGGCGCGGTTGCCAATGCAGCTTTTCAAAATGAGTACCGGCGCCTTCGTCGCCTCGCCCACGTGATGCCCGATGCCAATCTCCGGCCCGATGCGGCCGCCCTTGATCGTCATCCATTCGTTGTTGAACTGGCGGCTGCCGCCCAGCCCGCTGCCCATCACGCGCACATTGCGCACATCCTTGCGCTCAGTCCAGTTGCCAGCGGCATCGATGAGATACGGATAAAGCTTCTTGGTTTTTACCGCGTTCTCCAGCGTGCCGTCCTTCTCGCCCTTCACGCTGCCAAACCCGAGCATGTTGGATTGCCCAAGCAAAATATAAACCTGCACCGGCTTGGACATATCCGCCGGCTTGCCGTCGGGATCGGGCAAGTCCTTGGCGGTAGTGGAGAAAACAAGCAGCGTTGAAAAGACAATATGAAGCAGTGTGTGGTGTGTCATAAGCCGCGAGTTTGGGGGTTTTATAACAGTCCGTCAACGGCGGGTTTGGACAATTTGTGACGAGGCAGGACTTGCCCTCGTCGCACCGGGGACGCTACTTGGCTTGACGCTTCACCCTGCGATATAGGAACGCATCGGAGGTGAGCAGCGCAATGATCATCGCATTCATGCTGCCGTTTTCGCGATAGGCTTTGTGGGCGGCTTGAAGCACAGGCCGGTCATGGATCGTTTCGTTGCGGCCCATCCAGAAACGGAAAGCGTGGCGGACAAAAACCTGCTCGACGTGGTCACTCTTGGCGAGCTTGTTGATCATCTCAAGGGCGTTTTTCACCGGGCCATCAAGTTCGGGAACGCCGCTGTTGATAATTTCGCCGGAGGTGTCGACTGGCTTGTTCAATTCCGTGGTGCGGAATAGACCGGTGTGGTTGTACATCTCGAATGGCAGACCGAGGGGGTCCATTTTCTTGTGGCACGTCCAGCAGTATTCCTCACGGGTGACGCGCATGCGTTCACGCAGGGTGTTTTTGGGTTCGTCGGGGAGCATGGCGTTCACGGTGATCGGCACATCGGGGATGCCGTCGCCAAGCAGACGTTCGCGAATCCAGCGGCCGCGAAGGATGGCGTGGTTGTCCATGGCGTCTGAGTGGGACACGAGCCAGGACGGATGGGTCAGTAAACCGAGGCGTTGACCTTCGGGCGCTTTGGCCAAGGTGCGGTTGGGGCGCATGGAACCGTTACCGAAGGAACGGCGACTGACGCGGGCGAAGATGTTGGAGCCGGCCAATTGCGCATGAGTCACGTTCGTGTTGCCACCGCGCCTCTTTTTCTTGGCATTATCGATCCGGCGTTTGGCGGCGGCCAAGGCTTTCTTTTGGCGGGCCAAGTTTTTCGTTGTGGCCCGGTCATCCGGACCGGCCTTCACCGCGGCCTCCAGCTTGGCAATTTCCTTTTCCATGGCAGTCAGTTCGGCCGCTTCTTTTTTCTCAATTCCCTCGTTGGCTTTCTTTTGTGCAGCCACGGCGGCGGCGCGTTCCGCGGGGCTGTTCTTGCGGCCGAAATAGGTTCGGTCATTGTTGGCCGCCACGATCTGCTGGGTGGTGAGCAGTTCCTTGAGGACGTCTTTGTCCTTCTTGAGGGTTAACTCGATTAGTCGATCGGTGCTGGCGGTGGCGTCAAACATCGCGCGGTAGTGGGAGTTGCCACGGGTGTTGACGCCGGTTTGCGCTAGGGCGGCGTTGTCTTTGCAAATGTAACCGCCGAGGTCGTAGTCAAAAAAATCACGGAAGAACCGGAGCACGCGCGGCTTGCGAATGCTGTCGTCGGCAAGCATGCGGGTGACTTCGCGGCGGACATCCCCGCGGGTGCGCATGCGGCCCTCGGCGATAGCCTTGCGGAGTCGCGCATCGGGCTGGATGTAGCTAAGGGCGTGGTTTACGGCGAGGCCGAGTTCCCAGTCCTGCAACATCACGCGGCCATGCTGATCGGGCTTGCCGGTGGCGGCGAGTTCGGGTCGGAAAAGCGCATCACGATCGAGGAAAATGGCGGCGAGCCCCATGATTGCTCCGTCCTTCTTGCCAACCTTGGCGATGGAGTTTTTGACGATCTGCAAATAGTCGGCGGTTTCCTTTTGGGTTGGCGGCCGAAAGGTCACCGCTTCAAAAATAAATTCAACGGCCGCATTCAATCGATCGTCGGTGACGCCCTCTTCCTTCATCAGGTCGTGGATGGGCGTCATCGGCCGGACGATCTTTGTGTTGTACACGATGGCAATCGGCGTGCCGCGGATATCGCCCTTGGGCTTGATTTTGTCGTAGGTCTTGGGGTCGTCGGTGATTTGTTCCGGAAACCCAATCAGGCTCTTCGGCCCGTACGCCATGTAGCGGAGAATGTCTTCCGCCTTGCCAAGAATCTGCGTGGCCTCGGAGCTGTTGACGGTATAAAAATCCGGGTAATTCTCCAGGCCGTGCTTGCGCGCGGAGGACAGGACGACCGGCACGCTCTTGACCGCAGTGGCGTAGGCAACGGTGCCGCCTTCCCAGCGAATGATGCGATCGGTCCCAAAGTAGAGTTTCAATTCGCCGCCGTGATTGGTGGGCACCACGTCGCCACGCGTGCGTAGGCCGGGCTTGGCGGGGTCAAAAGTCGGCTCGGTGTTGATTAGTTCATTGAGTCGCGTAATGTGTTCCTGCGGCGTGACGCGCCAGATGCGGGCGGGCGATGAGGTCGGCACCAGCCGAATGCCCTTGGGCAACGTGCCAAAGAGCAGATCATGCGCGACGAAGTTGCCTTTGTTCGGATCGAGGTGCGCCTGAAAGCCGCCTTTGT
>CAZJRV010000212.1:0-4692 GCA_964548235.1 uncultured Verrucomicrobiota bacterium | reverse complement strand
TCAAAGGCAAACGCCGCATGGGCGTCGCCATTGCGCGCGCCGAAACCATTGACGCGGCACGCGCCAAGGCCCGCGCTGCTGCGGAAGCGGTGGTCGTGCAGTTGTAATGTGACGTTCTCTTGTTGCGCCGGGCAATTCCAAACCTGGGCCGTACCGGGAAAAATTTCGTTTTTGGGTGTAACGGCTGCGGTTGACTGGTGTATACTTTATATATGAGTTTTCATACTCCCCATCCGAAATCCGATGCTGGCTCGCGGCGTTCCTTCCTGAAAACCGGTGCCGCGCTGGGGGCGGCGACGGCCGTATTGCCGTTTTCCTCGCGCGCGTCGGATGCCAAAAACGAGTGGCCGGACAATCCATTGTTGCAGGGCAGTTGGGCCCCGGTTCACGAGGAAATTGCGGCGGACAATTTGAAAATTATCGGCAAACTGCCAGCGGATCTGGAGGGAATGTTTGTTCGCAACGGGCCGAACCCGCAGTTTCCGCCGAAGCAAAACTATCATTTGTTCGAGGGCGATGGGATGATCCACGGTGTACGCCTGCGAGATGGCAAGGCAAGTTATCTCAATCGTTGGGTGCGTACGGCGGCGTGGCAGGAGGAAAAAAAGGCAGACAAGGCAATCTACCCAAGTTTCCTTGACCCGATCGACCTCACATTTTTTGGAAAGCAACTTCTCGCGGGCAAGAGCCCGTTTGCGAATCGTGCCAACACGGCGTTGATTTGGCATCATGGCAAGTTGTTGGCGCTGTGGGAAGGTGGGGCACCCCATGAAATCAAGGTTCCCGGGCTGGAGACAGTCGGCGAGTACAACTTTGGCGGCGCGCTGAAGCACGCGTGCACGGCTCATCCGAAGGTGGATCCGAAGACCGGTGAGATGATGTTCCACGCTTATCCGGTCGCACCTTTGCAGTCGAACTTGGTCTACAGCGTTGCCGATCGCAAAGGCAAAATCATCCACACAACGAAGGTCAAATTGCCCCGGCCCGTTATGATGCATGACCTGGCCATCACCCTGAAATTCACCTTGTTTCTTGACATGCCCTTTGTGTTGGATTCAGCAGGGTTAATGCGTGGCAACCCACTGTACAAGTGGGCACCCAAGTTTGGGGCGCGGATCGGTGTCCTTCCGCGCCACGCCGTTGGCGACAAGGTTCGCTGGTTTGAGATCAAGCCTGGTTTCGTCTTTCATGTCTTCAACGCTTTTGAGGATGGCGACGAGGTGAACCTTTATGGCTGCCGCTACCCAAGGTTTCCGGAATTCGTAACCTTTAATCCAAAAGCACTGAACGGCAAGGGCGGGGAGATCGCCAAGGAAAACCGGCCGGTTGCCTATCGCTGGCAACTCAACCTTAAAACAGGCAAGACGACTGAAGGGGCATTGGACGAGTTCGACTGCGAATTCCCCCGGATCGACGATCGACTTGCCGGAGTGAAAACCCGCTACGGCTATGGCGTCTCCGGTGTGAATGCCCAGTTGGGGTTCGACTCGCTGGTGAAATTTGATTTCGCCAAGAAAAAGAACGAGCGGCATAACTTGGGCAAAAATCGTGAAAGCGGAGAAGGCGTGTTTGTGCGCCGAAAGAACGGCAAGGACGAAGACGACGGATATTTGATTTCATTCGTTCACGACCACGCCGAACGGCAAAGTGAGATGGCAATCATCGACTGCCGCGATTTCAAGGAAGCGGTCGTCGCCCGCATCCTGATTCCCCAGCGCGTGCCCAACGGCTTCCACGGCATGTGGCTGGACGCCGGTGCTCTGTGATCTCTTGAGCTGGGACAGCCGCCAAATGCCGGTTCGAATGTCGACCGGATTCCTTTTCCTTGCAGCAGCCTTGCCAAGACGGGATGATGCCGCGTCGCCATGAGAATCCTTTTCGCAATCGTATGTCTGGGCTTCGCCGTTTCCGGCTGGAGTGCTTCCAAGCCAAACGTCCTTTTCATTGCCATCGATGACCTTGCGCCGGCGTTGCGGTGCTATGGAAATCTCATTGCCAAGACGCCGCACATTGACCGACTCGCGGCCAGTGGCGTGCGTTTTGATCGGGCGTACAATCAACTGCCGTTGTGCAATCCAACGCGCGCGAGTGTGATGACGGGACTGCGGCCGGACACGATTAAGGTTTATGATCTCGACCGGCACTTTCGCGCGGAGGTGCCCAAGGCGGTGACGTTGTCGCAGACATTTATGCGCAATGGCTGGTGGGCGGGGCGCGTGGGGAAGATTTATCACTACAACGTCCCCGCCAGCATCGGTACCGATGGCTTTGATGATCCGCCGAGTTGGCAGCAGACCGTGAATCCCAAGGGCCGCGACAAGACTGACGAGGCGCTCATTTTCAACGCCGAGCCGCATCGGAAAATTAGCGGCGCGTTGAGTTGGCTGGCTGCCGACGGCACGGACGAGGAGCAGACTGACGGCATGATCACCACCGAGACGATCAAGCTGATGACCGCGCGTCGAAAGGACGGCAAGCCGTTCTTTTTGGGCGTGGGATTCTTCCGGCCGCACACGCCGTACGTTGCGCCCAAGAAATATTTTGCGATGTATCCGCTCAAGGATATGCGGCTGCCTTACGCGCCGAAGGGCGATCGCGATGACATTCCCACCGCGGCCTTCGCACACAACAATCCTGTGCCACATTACAGCTTGGACGAACTCACCTGCCGCAAGGCGTTGCAGGCGTACTACGCGACCATCTCGTTTGTGGACGCACAAGTGGGGCGGCTGATGACCGCGCTGGAGCGGCTCGGTTTGGTCGACAACACCATCGTTGTTTTATGGAGCGACCACGGTTATCACCTCGGCGAGCACAACGGCATCTGGCAAAAGCGCACGCTCTTCGAACAAGCCTCGCGCACGCCGCTCATCATCCGCGCCCCCGGCGTCAAGGGCAACGGCACTGCCTGCACGCGCATTGTGGAGTTCGTGGATATTTATCCCACCCTCACCGACCTCGCCGGTTTGAAAAATCCTAAGGGATTGGAAGGCCGCAGCCTCAAGCCGCTCCTGCAAAATCCCCTCGCCGAATGGAACGGCACCGCCATCACTCAGGTTTTGCGCCCCGCCGATAAGCGCCTGCCCAAACCCGTGATGGGCCGCAGCATCCGAACCGCCCGCTGGCGCTACACAGACTGGGCTGAGGGTAAATCCGGAGTGGAGCTGTACGACCACGCCGCAGACCCGATGGAATTCAACAACCTCGCCCTCAAGCCCGACGCCGAGGCCCAAGCCGTGATGCAACGTCTCCGAAAACTCCTCGAAAAAAAAGCCAGCGGCAAAGTGCCCACCACGCCGTTTAACCCGAAGCGGTTGTAGAAATTTGGCGATCAAAACCTGCAACGAATCCTCACCAAATTAAAAAAACTATTGCTAAACAGACCAGACTGGTCTAGTTTGTTTACATGAAAGAGATCGGCCTTTATGAAGCGAAAACGCAACTTTCGGCATTGGTGAATTCGCTGGAAGATTTGGGCGAAGGGATCGCCTTAACGCGGCATGGGAAAGTGGTGGCGGAATTGCATCCGCCGTCGTCGCAGGTGCCAAAGCGGGGTTGTTTGAAGTCGAGTTCGTTTCGGATGGCGACGGATTTTGATGCGGATTCGATGGGGTTTGAAGATTTCTTCGGGGATTCGCCGGCGGTAATGCAGGCGCCGGAGTCGAAGGGGGCGTATAAAACCAAGCGAAAGGGCAGCCGATGATTGAACAGGTGGTGGACACGAATGTGCTGCTATTTTTTGTGCAAGGGCATCGTAACCTGCCAAAGCGAGCGGCGCGGTTGATCGAGGATTCTTCACGCCGGTCGGTGGTGTCCATGGCAAGCTTCTGGGAAATCTCGATCAAGGCGAGCTTGGGGAAGCTCGATTTTGAACACGCGGATGATCCAAACCTGCCGGGATTGCTCCGGGCCGCAGGCTTTGATGTGCAACCGATGAGCTGGTCGGTTATGCGCCGGGCCGCGGCGTTGCCTTGGCATCACCGCGATCCATTCGACCGCTACCTCGCCGCCGAAGCCCTTTCGCGCGACGCCCCGATTCTGTCCACCGATTCCAAGTTGGACTCATTCGGCGTGGAGCGGATCGGAGATTAGCTTCGGCGGAGCATCATCTGCGGAAGAAGCTGATGGAAATAAAGGTAGCGCGATAATCGGGCCGAAGCTGAACCGCCTAGTGTCCCTAGTAGATCATTATCAGATTGCCGCTGGTGTCGTCGAGTGTGGCGTGCTCGGCTTGGATGTCTTCGACCAGAAACGCTGTGACGGATGCGATGGAGCTGCAATTGTAAGCATCCCGTTTTCTCAGAACAAGATTACGGTCGCTTGCGGAACTTGACGGTGCGGTGATCGGCTCATACGATTGGTCTTTCACCAGAAAAAATCACATGAAACGAACTCTACTGATTCCAATGTTGATAGGTATGTTGTGGTTAAGAGGTGAGGGGAGAAGGAGGTGGAGGAGAAGCTGGCACGGCAGAAGTATCGCCCGTGCAGCCGGTGTGCGCCGCCTAAGTAGTCGGTTCGGGTTTGACTGCCATTGGCGCGGGCGTAGGGTTTGGGCATGAAGCAGATTCTGGTGATGATTGCAGTGGTGTTGTTCGAGAATTGATGGCGTTAGAGAAGTAATTTAAATGATCGACCGACGACATTTTTTGCGGGGGCTGGGCGGTGTTTGTCTGGCGTTGCCGGCTTTTG
>CAZJRV010000211.1:0-4785 GCA_964548235.1 uncultured Verrucomicrobiota bacterium | reverse complement strand
CTTGCCGTCCGGCTTGTCGTCGCCGTTGCGGTCGGGGATGAACAGCAGATACGGCGCCGCGCCGACCCATACGCCGCCGAAGCCGACCTCCAATCCGCTGACGAGGTTGAGCCCCTCGGCGAACACTTTGCGTTTGTCAAATTTATGGTCGCCGTTGGTGTCCTCGAGAATGATGATGCGGTCGCGCGCCTTGTCGGCCGGTTGGCGGTGCGGATAACTGTACGCCTCGGCCACCCACATCCGGCCGCGATGATCGAGCGTGAAGGCGATGGGCTGCATCACATCCGGCTCGGCGGCGGCGGCGATGGCGCGGAAACCCGGCGGCAACTTCATCGCCTTGGCCGCGGTCTCGGCGGTGGCGCCCTCGAGCAGGGGCTTTTCGAAAACCTGCGGCACGGGCGGCTTCACAGCGTTGGCGAAGCGCGGGCGCTTGGCGTAAAATTTGAAGTCATCAAAATTCACGTGACCCCAGCCGCCGGTGTGCTCGTCCACCACACGAATGAAAATCGATTTGCCCGCGTGCGCGCGGAGGTCGACGACCACCGGCCGCATCGTTTCGCTGTTACGCCCGCTCATTTTGAAAAACACCGCGCCCGTGTCCGCGCGTGCCAGTTCCACGCGCGTTTCTTTGTGGCTGCCGCCGCCGATGCGGAATGCTGCGAAAGGATGCGTCACCTTGAACGCCGCCGAAGTGAGCGTGCCGGTCGGCGTATCGAAAAGTTTTTCAAACCCGCCCAGCCAAAATTTCCCCTGCGGCTTGGCCGTTTTGCCTTCGCCAAATTTGCGATTGGGGGAAATTTCGCCTTCGATGGGTTGGCCCTCCCACGCCTTTCCCTTGGCCGTCCAGTCAGCGAGCGTGCCTTTTTCAAAATCGAGATTCAGCGCTTGGCCATTTTTTCCTTTTGGCAAAACGCCTTTGGGCAAGGGCGCGGGCACAAACTTTTTCGGCTGCGCCTTGGCGTATTCGGCGGCGCTCACTTTGCGCGCGGTATGCCGCAGTACGTGCGTGCCCTTCATCCCGGCGGACACAATATCCGGCAAGCCATCGCCCGTCATATCGCCGATGGAAACCTGCCGGCCAAGGCCCGAGTCGCTGTCGGCGCGTTGGGGCACGAAGTCCACGCCGTTCTTGCCACGCGTGAGTTTGAACCAATACACCACCGCGCCGGCATCCCATTGCGGGGATTGCTTGTGATGCGACCAATAGGTTTTGCCGGTAATAATATCGGAAAGCCCATCGCCGTCGATGTCGTGCAAACCGGTTGCGTGCAGTTCGCTGAAGACGACGCCGTATTTATTTTCGGGGCGGGTGCTGCCCATGATGAGATGTTTTTTGAACGTGATGCCGCCGGCCTTGGATTTGATTTGCTCGAACCACGCCAAGCCAAATTCATGCGCAGCGAGACTGGTAATGATGTCGTTGTCGCCATCGCCGTCCACGTCGTAAGCGAACATCTGCGCGCCGCCGCGAGCGGCGAAGGTAAACTTGTGCGCCTTCCACGCCTCCTTGTCGGTGGCCGGCTGCGCGAACCAGCCGCCCTTGTGAATGATGTCCGGCCGCCCGTCGCCATTCACATCGCCCACGCCCAAGCCGTGCCCAAACTTTTGCGACGTCACCGCGCCCGACACCGCGTGGAATGTCCACTCGCCAAACGGATTTTCCCAATCCACCGTCACATAGCCGAACTGACCGCGCTTGGTGCAAATTAGTTCCGGGCGCTTGTCGCCCACGAGATTGGTGAGCGTCGGCGATTCATTGCTCACCCAATCAAAAACCTGATGACGTTTCCAATGGCCCTTGGCCCCCTTCGGATTTTCAAAAACCAACGCCGGTGTGCCGGGAAATCCAATGCGCAATACATCGCCCCAGCCATCGCCATTGAAGTCGTACACGAACGAGAAAAAATTGTCCGCGTAGCGATTGCGGTTCTGCGGCTTGGGCGGATAAATCTCGTGCTTGGTCTTGAAATCTGGCCCTGCATACCAGTACGGCCCCGAGACAATATCCGGCTTGCTATCACACGACACATCGCCAAACCCCGCGCCTTCGCAAAAGTATTCGGTGGAAAGAGTTTGCCGCTGGAAGGAATGCAGCGTCGACTCAGCAGCAACAGCTTGAAACGCGCCAACCAGCAGCAATAACAACATACGGGTCATGGACAATTGATGCCCTCACGGCTCGGCAGGGTCAAGCGGGATGATGATGGCTGCTTCTGAAGCAAACACGTTGGGGAGTTGTAAGTACTTGCCGCGTTCGTTCCCGGGCTACCTTAGAATGATCATGCAAGTCGATTTCTGTGTGTGTTTAACCACGTCAGTAAATCGCTTGCCGCCCTTAGCTGATGGCTCCCGCATATTCCGCTCCTGAACATCAGGCAGTGATTTCAATAGCTTCAGTGCCAAAGAGCCTTTTACCGCATAATTTACATTCTGGGGCAGAGATCCTTTTTCCTTAAATAAACTCACGGCATTCAGTTGTGAGACCACAACTCCAACTACATTCCCATTTTCATCGACCAATGGGCCACCTGAATTTCCAGGCTGGATCGGCACACTGATTTGAAAATTACCAGGTTCATCTCGCCAACCAGCCAAACTACTAATCCGACCGCTGGTTAACTTAATGGAAGTACCTTGGATTCCCGGCCTGGGAAAGCCCAGAGTGAAAACCTCTTCACCCAAATTCACATTGTCGCTCGACTTCAATGGAAGTGCGTTGAATTCACCTTTTACTTTTAATACGGCCAGATCATTTTCCTTATCAACTTTAATGATCTTAGCAGGGATTTCTCTACCTCCTATTTTGATCGAGACTGCAATCGCATCATCCACCACGTGATGGTTGGTTAATATAAACCCGTCAGTGGTGATGAAAAATCCGGTCCCGTATCCCTTAATAAAGCCCTCCGTACGGGCTGGAGGCCTGTCAGGGATGATTGCCACTTCTGGAGGCGCGATTTTCCCCACCAAAATATCCTGAGCCCGTTTAACTGATTTTCTAGCAGCCTCCAGCTCATCCTTTGTGACACTATTTTTATACTTATTTATGTATCTGGTGAAACACTCAACAGCACCCTTGTAATTCTTTCGTTGAATTTTCACTTCTCCAAGCCGGAAAAGTGAATCGGGAGCCAATTCGTGTTCAGGAAAATCACTAATTACTTTGGCGAACAATTTGTCAGCCTCAATAAGTTTTGACTCACTCCACGTCACCCATGCGAGGTAGTATACGGCATTGGGGCGTAGTTTATGCTCCTTTAACGCTTTTACCTTTTGCAGCGCCGCCCTGGACTCAGCGTATTTCTTGCCGTCATAGTAAAGGATACCCAACCTCAGTTGTGCATGAGGCAGATGCATGCTATTGGGGCGAACCTTCTCAAGCTTTTGATAGGCCGCAATGGCGTCGGCATTCTTCTTGAGCTCCTCGCTGGCTAAGCCAGCCTTGATCAAGGCAGTGTCTGCGTTGGTGGACTTGGGCTTAAGTTCAACAAACTTCAAATAAAACTCAATCGCCTTAGCCCAATTGGTCTGTTTGTAATAGCATTCTCCCACCTTAAATTCGAGCTGGTCGAACACCGACCCCGTCACGCGGGCCTCAGCCAACGGCCTGAGGACGGCAACAGCAGCTTTCCAATTCTTGAGCTCGTATTCCGAGTGCCCAATACGCATCTTAGTTGTGTTTACTCGGTCGGTCTGCCTATAGGTAGTTATATAGCTCCCGTAGGCCTTGATCGCCTCGTTATATTGCTTCTGAAAAAACAAGTTTTCCGACTTCAAAAACTGCACCTCCGCAGCTTGTTCAGACATTCCATATTTCTCCAAAAACTGAACACATAATTCAAAGCTCTGCTTAAAATTATTCGCACTATGCAAATTGAATGCAGAAAGCCGAACAGCATCCTCCATCAAAAATATATTGGAATGATCCTTTAGCAGTCTTTCGAATATTTTAATCGACTTGATGAGATAAGCTTTTTTTGCGGCATCACCTTTCAGGGCATTCCCAAGCTTCATTTGCTGATTAGCTAAATCGAACAACATGAAGGGCATCCATTCATTCTCAGGGTATAAAGCAATTGTCATGCTTAATTCACGTTCTGCTTCGGTGAAATTTCCCTTGGTACTCAAAGGGTCTGTTTCATCAAACTCCTGAAAGATGCACATCGCAATCTGCCAGGAAATATACGGAGAGATTGGGCTACGAGGATCCTCTTTTAGTCCATCGCGCAACAATTTTATACACGCAGGGTAGTCTCCCAGATCTTCGATAGCCCTGGCTCCTATTAGGAGTTTCTTTATTTTTGGGCTCGCATCCGACACAGCTTTCAAAAAAATATGCTCATATTCTAATGGATATGATTTAGGATTAATTATTTGCCCACTCTTTATTGCTGCTATAGCTTCAGGGATTCTCTTCTGTCGCGTGTACAATCGGCTTCTCCAAAGGTAAACATCCGAGTCCACATTTTTTTGTTTGCATAAAACAGAGTAATATCTTTCGGCAGTCTGGAATTCGTCCAACTCAACGAGTGAGCGCGCGTAGCGCAATTGGCATTTCAACACTCGACTCGGCGCTTCCGAAGCATGATATTTTTTGACAAAGCCGAGCGAATATTCTGCCGCTGCCTTGTAGTCATGCAATTTGTAGAAAGTGACATGGCCAAGCCGGTACAAGGCCTCGGGAGCGTCATCGCCCTTCAAGCCGGCCGCCACTTCAAACTCCTTGATTGCCAATGGATATTGTTTTTGTTCGCGTAATGATTCGGCCAACAGAAAGTGTGTCTG
>CAZJRV010000210.1:0-4787 GCA_964548235.1 uncultured Verrucomicrobiota bacterium | reverse complement strand
TTCGAGGCCCAACCCATGCTGCCCACGCGCTGATTTTCAAACGTGGCCCCGTGCGCTTCGCAGCAATCTTCAATCAACGGAATGTTGCGCTTCTCAAGTTCATCGAGCAATTGCTGATCCAATCCGTTGTAGCCCAAAACGTGCGTCAGGAAAACGGCCTGCGTGTTGTCGTTCACCTTGTCGAGCACTTGCGAAATATCCATGCCGAGCGTGCGCGGGTCAATGTCCACAAACACCGGCTTCAGCCCCGCGTGCAGTACCGAGGCGATGTCGCTCACCCAAGTCAACGTCGGCACGATCACTTCGCCTTCGCCCTTGAGCTGGCGCAGTGCCGCCATGGTGACGAGGTTGGCGGCGGAGCCCGAATGCACAAACACACTGTGCTTCACGCCCAGCCACTCGCTCCATTCGCGTTCAAACTCGCGCACGTTAGTCGACTGCGTGAGGATCGGATCGTCCTGCTGCAAAAACTCCACGAGACAATCCAAATCATTGCGCGTGATGTTATTGCGCATCAGCGGCCAAGGGCCGAGGGCGGGGGTTGTTTCAGCGATGGGGGCGCTATTTTTCATTATAAAAATCTCCGTATTCCACCAGAATCGTGCTCTTGCCATCCTCGCGCGTTCGGGCTTTTTCGTAGGCGGGGAAAACTTCTTCCGGCTCTTCAAGGCGAATAATCTCCACGTTTTTCAGCATTTTCCGGTAGGCATCGGTGTAATCACCGATGTGCTGATGGCCAGGATGCAACGGGCGTTGCGAGCCGATGCTGGTGCGGATGATGGCTTTGGGCTGATACCCGCCCGCGGACATATCGCCAAATTTATCGAGATGATTGACCAGTTGATTGGTGGCAAGCAGCAGAAAATTCCAGCGCGGGAAAATGCTGACCGGCAGTTTGCCCTGCAGCGCGAGGCCATTGGTCATACCCATTTGCATATCCTCATCCACGGGCATTTCCACTTTGCGGTCATCCGAAATTTCCTTGAGCGTGTTGCTCATCGCCGTGCCGGCGCAGGCAACGGCTTGGCCGAGGAACACCGTATTGGAATCCTCGGCGAGGTATTCCATCGAGCGCTTGAGCTCATCAAAATATTTCAAAAGCTTCATGGCGTCCGTACTTAAAATTGTACGCGCTGGCCAGCGCCGGCGTGCGGGTATTTGGTTTCGTATTGGTAATAGGTGACGTACGGGTTGTCGGTGTTCTCGTAAGTGAGCGTGTCCACGCCCCAAGTTTCGCGTGTATCGGTGCAAACGCTCTTGCCGTTGTCCTCAATCACAAAGTGCACCGGCAGCTCATGGTTTTGTACATACTTGATGCACTCATGAGCTGAGCCGGTTTCAGAAGTCATGTCGCCAAGGAAACACCACACGCGTTCCTTACCGCCTTCGCGTTGGATGCCGAGGCCGAGGCCGACGGCGATGGGGAGCACGCCGGTGACGATGGCGGAACTCAACACGCGGTGCTCGGGGAAATTTAATGTGATGGAATGGCCGGCCATAATTTCGGCCTTCACTTCATCCGACGGCACGCCCTTGAGGAGGCACTGATAATGACTGCGCCAGGAGCACAGCACCCAATCATCCGCGCGCACGCGGTCGAATACATCGATCATCTCCTGCTCGTTGCCGGAATACAGATGCACCGGCGCCTTGATTTTTGAGGCGTTGAATTCGTCCGCGATGTCGTCCTCAAAAGCGATCAGCTCCTGAGGCGTCCAACGCGGCAAACCGCCCGCGGTCAATTCGGCTGCGGCAGTTTCGGGTTCGCAAATGAATGGGGGTCTCATAGTTTAAGCAAAATTAGCGAGTGCTTCGGCGGTGGCTTCCACTTCGTCCAGTTCACGGAAATCCGCTAATTGACGGGATTTATTGTCGGCTTCGGCTGCAGAGTAATCCTGATCGCGGTCGTAAAAAATCACCTGGCTTCCAGCGGTTTCGAAATTAAACGGTACGTGAATGAGGCGATTGAGTTTTTCGCGCACGGCGGGCTGGAACTTCGGCGGCACGAACAGCAGCATAAAACCGCCTCCGCCCGCGCCAGTGATTTTGCCGCCCACCGCGCCGGCATCACGCGCGGCGTTGTACAGCTCGCTGATGGCGTCGTTGGAAATTTTGTCGCTGATGGCTTGCTTGGCCAGCCAGCTTTCGTGCAGCAACTCGCCGTATTCTTTAATCGGCCCGTGACCGCAAAGGACGGCGAGGGCTTCTTCCACCATATCGCGCAGGATGCGCAGCTGGCGGCGTTTCTTTTCAAGTGAGGGCACATAACTGCCGGCCACCTTGTCGGCGGTGCGCTTGATGCCCGTGTAAAAAAGCATGAGGTGTGAGGTGAGTTCATTCAGCCGGTCAGGCGGGATGATCACCGCTCGCACCGAAATTTCTCCGGAGGTGTGGAAGGTGATGTGGTTGAACCCGCCGTAAGCCGCGTTCACTTGATCCTGCGAGCCGACGGTTTCTTTCAACAAATCCTGTTCCAAATGAATGCTCTCATTGGCGAGTTGTTCCTTCGTCGCCATGTGCCCCTTGAGCGCGTAGAGGGCGTTGAGCAGACCGACTGTAAAAGCAGAGCTGCTGCCCATTCCGCTTCGGGCGGGCAGGTCGCCGTCGTGGTGAATTTCAATCCCGCGATCGAGGTTCATAAATTTCAGCGTGGCGCGCACCGAGGGATGCTGTATTTCTTCAATAGTATTAGTGCTCTCGATTTGCGAATACACCACGCGAAATTGATGGTCAAAAAACGGCGGCAAATGGCGCGCATTGATGTAGCAGTATTTGTCGATGGTGGTGGACAGAACCGCTCCGCCGTGCTCGCGGTACCAGCCCGGATAGTCCGTGCCGCCGCCAAACATGGAGATTCGATAGGGGGTGCGCGTAATTATCATTTCCTGCCTTCGTCGTTTGTTAGGGTCGTCATTTTTAGACCTTTTTCTGGCAGGAAAAAATGAACCTGCCCACGTGCGAGCAGCAAGTGCCGTGCCACTCAACGGAACAGGGCTTTATTTGAAGAAAAACGGCCAAAATGGCCGGTATTTTACAGAAACGAACCGTTTAATTGGCTTCGGATTTAGGCAAAATGGGCCTGATTTTCCGTCACAAATGCCTCGGCTTGGGGCAGGGTTTCCGGCGTGCCGATGTCGAGAAATTCGGCCTCCACTGGATGGGCCTGAAGCCCGCCTTTTTCGTCCAAAAGATTGGGAAACACTTCGCGTTCCAAACTCAGCGGGCGCGTGGATGGAAAGTTCGCGAGCACCGAATGGCGCAGCAAATAAATCCCGCCGTTAATGTGGCCCGCGCCGGGTTGTTTTTCCTCAAACGCAGTGATGCGGTTGGTGGCGTCAGTGCGCACACTGCCGTAACGGGCGGTGTCCGGAACGGCGCGGGTCACCATCACGCCATCGGCTTCGCCCAGTTCATCGGCCATGGCAGAAACGTTTGCGAAGATGAGTGAGTCGCCATTCAGCACCAACCACGCATCCGGTGATGCGCCGCATTGGGCTGCCGCATGCGCGAGGCCGCCGCCGGTTCCCATGGGTTCCAGTTCCGCCACGCATTGCACGTTCATTTCGGGAACCGGCTGCGAACCAAAATGGTTCACCACGTATTCCGAGCCGTAGCCGGTGGAGATGACCACCTCGCGCACGCCTTGGTTTTTGAGCCAGCGGACGATCCATTCGACGAAGGGTTTGCCGTTGACGGGCGCCATTGGCTTGGGGAGGTCGCCCAGCAAATCCTTCACGCGCGTGCCGAAGCCGCCGGCGAGGATGAGCGCGGTGATGTCACTCGGCGCGGGCATTAAACGTTTGAGTAAATCGTGTTGCGGATGATGGTGTAGCCTTTGATGAGTTCGCGAATGCCGCGGTCAAGATCCCATTTGGTTTCAAAACCGGTGCCGAGCAGGCGTTGATTGGAGACGATGTAATCGCGCTTGTCGGGGTCTTCGCCCACTTCGGCTTCCACGTACACAAACTTGGGCAGGTGCTTCTGGATTTTTTCGCACAGTTCGAGTTTGGAGAGATTGGCTTCCTCGAGGCCGGCGTTGTATGGCTTGCCTTTCATTGCATTGAAATTATCAATGGCGTGCTGGAACACGCGGGCGATGTCGCGCACGTGAATGTAGTTTCGCTTGAAATGACCTTCAAAAATCAGCAGCGCCCGGTCGTTCACGGCGCGGTACACGAAGTCGTTCACGAGCAAATCCAGCCGCATGCGCGGGGCCATGCCAAAGACGGTGGCGAGGCGGAAGCTCACGCTATTGTCGCGCGCGAGCACTTCGGCTTCGGCGGCGACTTTGGTTTTTCCGTACAGTGTGATGGGGCGGAGCGGAGTTTCCTCGGTGCAAAATTTGCCTTCTTCGCCCACGCCGTAGCCGCTGTTGGTGATGGGCATGATGATGCGTTGGTCGGTGCTGGCAAGATCGCAAATGAGTTTTACCGCGCCGTGATTCACGCTCTCGGCGGCGGCTTTGTCGTCATTGCACAAAGGCGCGCCCACGAGGGCGGCGAGTGGGATGATGACGTCGGCGTCCTTGAGCAATGGCTTCACTACATCGGCATCGCGGCAGTCGCCGCGCACAATGTTAAAGGTTTCGAGATGGCAGCAATCGCCGAGACTGTATTGGCGGAACAAAAAATTGTCCAGCACAGTGACCTCGTGGCCGAGGCCGAGGAGGTGGGGGGTCATAATGGAGCCGAGGTATCCGGCGCCGCCGGTGATGAGGATTTTCATATTTGTTGTTTAGTTGAATTCAAGTTGGTTGATTATTTCTGTGCCGATGGCGAGGGAGGCGG
>CAZJRV010000209.1:0-4809 GCA_964548235.1 uncultured Verrucomicrobiota bacterium | reverse complement strand
TCGGCATCGAATGGCGTATCGAAGGCATGGACGGCCTCGCCATCGGCGACATCGGCTGGTGCCACGATCCCTACACCACACCGTCCACCATTCGCTATGCCACCAAGGGCGACGAAAAATTTCACACGCCAAGCTGGGAAGAAAGCTGGTTCCCAGACGCCTTCATCGGCACCATGGCCCAGCTACTCATTGCGCTGGAAACCGGCGAGCCCCCGGCCATCAGCGGCAAAGATAATTTGGACACAATGGCATTGGTGGACGCAGCGTATTTGAGTGCCGAAACGCATCGGGCTGTTTCGCTTGACGAAATTAGAAAGGAATAAATTGTGAAACTTGGAATGATAAACTCCGCTTGGGAACAGCACGGCGTCGGCTTGGTCGACGGGCTGCACAAGACCAAGGAGCTCGGCTTTGATTGTGTGGATATTTTTCAGGATCCGCTCGACGACAACGCCGACGACCGCATCACGATGGTCAAGCAAACCTGCGACGAACTGCAACTTCCCATCATCAGCGTGGTGGGGGTGAGCGTGGGGTTGATTGACTTAAACCCAAGCGTCCAGAAATTCCATCTCGAGCGATGCAAACGCTATCTCGATATGGGCGTGACGCTCGGCGCGAAAAATTACCTACTCGTGATCGGCGAATACATTTGGCAAAAGGAAGTGATCCCACCCGAGGACCAATGGAATTGGGCCGTGGAGCATTGCCAAACACTTGGCGATTATGCGGCGAAACGTGACCTCGAAATTGTCATCGAGCTGGAGCCCTTCGACCTTTCGCTCATCAATACCATCGACGAGATGGATCGATTCCTGACCGATGTGAATCGCCCCGCCGTGAAAGCAAATATCGACATCAGCCACATGGTCCTCAGCGACAGCCCACCCGAAAGCCTCGCCGCCCTCAAAGGCCGCGCGGGGCATGTGCACATTTCCGATTGCGACGGCAAGGTGCACGGCGACCTCCCGCCCGGCCGTGGCGTGGTTCCGTTTGTGCCCTATTTGCAGGCGATCAAGGATTTGGACTTCGACGGCGCAATCAGTTTGGAGCTGGAGTACGCGCCTGATCCCGAAAAAATTGTCGACTGGGTCACCGAAGCGTACACTGCCACCGACAATTTGATGGCCGAAGTGGATTTGCGCAATTAGCCATGTGTGACGACTGGAGAAATAATTTTCGTGATTTGTTTTTTTCGGGAGTAGATCGGCATCAACACGGTGGCCAAAATCCGGCAACGATGTTTGAACCGGCCGAGATTGCGTTTTTGGAATCCATTGGCTGCTCGACGCAGGAGCTTTTCGATTTCGTGGATGATTTTGTTTTTTGCGGCGACGTGAATTACGATGACGTCGAGGCCATCCAGTCCGTGCGATTCGACTTTTTCAAAAACCATCTCGATGCCAAACCAGCGAGCCAGTCTATGGCTATGGATGATTTCCCCGCCAAATCCGCCGAGGCCGATGGCATCGCGTGGCTGCCGCGGCTGATCGTGAAGGCGCGCGCGAAGTTGCGCGGGGAGTTGCCGGCGGACTTGATGTATGGCTGACCGGGTGACCGCGAGTTTTTCCGTGCGAAAAACGTCGATCCTGCTGAACTATTGCGCGTGACCTGTGCCGCGGATGATGATCAAGTGATTGTGGATTATGTGCGGGCACGCATGCAGAGGTAAGCCATCAGCGTCCGTAAACCAGCACCAGCACCTTGGCTTCCTTGACGGCGCGGATGACGTCGCGCTTGGTGCGTTTGTCGTTCTTGCCAAATGGGTTGTGCAGTTTGGCAGACAGATCCGGGACGTTTTTAAGGAAACTGATAAGCACGGAACTCTTGACAGCGTAGTTGACGTTTTGGGCGACGAACCCGACTGCCTCATCATTCAACCTCGCGGTAACCACGCCCACCACGTTGCCAAATTCATCGACCAATGCCCCGCCGGAGTTGCCGGGCTGCACTGGCACGCTGATCTGGAAGAACCGCTTGTCATCCCTCATGCCCTTGAGGCTGCTGATCATCCCTTCGGTCAACTTCGGTTCCCTGCCTTGGACGTTGATGGCGGGGAATCCCATGGTTAGCACGGGGTCGCCCAATTCCGATTCGTTGCTGTTTCTCACAGGCAACGGACTGAAATCGCCTTTCACCTTCAACAGCGCAAGGTCATTTGCCCGGTTGAGCTTGACCAATTCGGCGGGTAGTTCCTTTCCGGATTCCACTTTCACAGTGAAACTGGCACCGTGTTCCACCACATGATAGTTGGTGACCAATAGTCCATCCTCGGTGATGAAGAAGCCGGTTCCATTGCCCATGAGGCGGCCGCGGGGCACCGTGCCGGTCGGCACCGCCAACTCGGCCAGGGCCAACAGGCCATGCTTCCGGTTATCCTGGAGAAGGCATTGGAATTGATAGGATTGCTTGCCCTTTTCAAAATTCCCGGTCAGGGAAAACTGATCCACCAAGCCCAGCAAATCCAAGGCCTCCTGCGGCGCTTCGAAGAGTTTGGCGAATTGAATGAGGTCATCCGCTGTGGCCACCATGGCCAGTCCGTTCTCGGCCAGCGGCTTGAGCCTCGGATCCGTGCCGTCATTGAGCGGTTTGCCTTCCTCAAGGGCCTGGCGGTAACTCGCGCTGCACAGGAATAGTTGATTTTCCTTTTGCACCACCTCCAGCCCAATTTCCTTCATTAGGGCCGGGCCACCGGCGGATCGGAAGGCGGTCAGCAGGTCGTCCGCTGCCTCGGGCGATGCACAGGCCAACCCCAGCACACCCTTGGGCCCGGGCTGTTGCCCGGGGTTTGCAGCGGGTGCTTCCAAGTCGGCCCAGCCGAGCACCACGTCCCCTTTCAGCAGGCCCATCAGTTCCGGGATGGATTTTCCGGTGATTGATTTCACAAGGGCCAGCCCCGTTTCCATTTGGGCAATATCATCCGGCGAGGTCGCCATTTTCCTTATTTGTGGAATGAGCACATTTTTGTAGAAGACCGCGGCAGATTTCATATCCACCGACGCGCCGGCCATTGCCATGCTGTCCAGGGGAATCCGCTGCAGCAGGTCATCGCCCAAACGATTTTTGGAGGCTTGGAATCCCTCGTGATAAACCGCCATGTTCAGCGCAACGGACCCCGGCTCGAAGTTGACGCCGAATGCCAGTGGTGTTTCGCTCAACACCTCAAGCGCCGCTTCACTGTTTGGGTCATCGGCCATCATGGCCACGGGCAGTTGGGAATAGTCCATGTAAATGGCTGCGTCATTTGAGTTTTGCGCAAAATCCAGCAGGGCGATTGATGTACCGGGTTCTTGCCGGCCGTTGAAGGCCAAGTCCAGTGCGTCATTCAGCCGCTGAGTCAGGGTTTGGCCACCGGCTCCCATGAATTGCCTTGGGGGCAGCGGTTGATTTGCTGAATCGATGATGCTGGCGATGACAAAGCGTCCATTGCCAAAGGCCATTAGGCCTGCCGGTGAATTGAGATTTTTCAGGATCGCGTAGCCTTGGGCTTTTTCCTTGCTGACTTGCTGGCCCCTTGATTCCAGTTCATCCCGAATGACTGACTCCAGTTCCAGCAGGCCCGCATCGATGGGCAGCACTATGCACACCAACAGGTTTGGATCCTCGCCAGCAGACGAGGAGGGGAGCGGCTTGACCCAGCAAAATGCCGGATTCGTTTTTGAAACTTGAAAGTCGCCCTGTTGAACTCCCCGCATGATGCTCCCGAATAACGGCAAGCGGTAAACTTGCTGGTACACATTGCGCATAATCGCGTGGCGCCGGAGCAACTCCATCATCTCGCCCAGTTTCAAGGACATCATCATCCCCGGGTCGTCCGGCAGATGGCGCAAAAGTTCAATCTTCTCGGCCGGCCTCGATCCCGCGACCATGCTCACGTCCAGGGCAATTTCATCCCCCACGCGCAGGCTTTCCGGATCCAACGGATTCACTGCCACGGCTACACTTTGCCCCCCCTGCACGCGGGTCACCTTCATCCGGCCCAGCACCTTGCCATCACGGCAAACCACCAAGTTGGCCCTCGCCACCAATCCTGTGTCCGGCCCCGCGCTGAGCACCGCCAGCCCTTTTTTGGACCCAAAACTTGCCGAATCAAACTTGACGATGGTGCCCAGCTTTGCAAGGCCCTCGTAGTCGGGCAGAGGCAGGTTTGCCGTCTCATTTTTGCTTGGCGCTGGCGAACGACTGCCCGGGTTATCCCCGGTGTTATCAGCCTTCTCCTCCGGGTCGGCACCTTTATCCTTATCCCCGCCCACGATGGCCCACACCCCCACGCTCAACGCGGCCACCACCGCCAACCCAGCCAACACCTTTCCCGCTACTCGCAACTTGCTCTCGGGTTTCACGGCCTCCGATGCCGCCAGCCCGTTTAATAACTGCGCCAATGGCATCCAGTCCTGCGTCCCTTCAACCCATGCCGAATCCGATTGGGACAGCTCCCCGGCTGCCAACATTTGCCGTGCCTCTTGCGGGGTAAACGGGCCGAAAGATTGCCCCTCGCGGGTAATGTAAATGGATGGAGATTTCATAATGATTTTGCGGACGTTTTCAGCCGATCCATGCCCCCGGCCGCCAGTTGCACGGCAGGCGCATGACCGCTCAATGGTGGCGTTCCCCATGCCGAAGCGCAACTAAAAAGAAACTGATTCACTAATTCAATTGGTCACGTTTAATTCTCAAACCCGAATGATCCACAACCATATGCTCCTCCACCAGTCGTCCGCCAATGAGGTGCTCTTGAATAATGCGCTCAAGCACCTCGGGCGTGCAGGAATGATACCACGTGCCTTCCGGATACACCACCGCCACCGG
>CAZJRV010000208.1:0-4873 GCA_964548235.1 uncultured Verrucomicrobiota bacterium | reverse complement strand
CGATAGATAAACCATTCAATGCCTGGCCCTGCCTGCACATCGCAATGAGCTTTATCTTTGCCGTAGCGTTGACCCGCTGGTGGTTTCAGCGAGGATGCAACTGGGCTGCGTATCTGCTTTGGCCAGCGTGGGCTGGCCTGTTCATCAGTGTACTGACGACCAAGCAGCATTTCATCTGGGACACCATCACCGGAACCCTGCTAGGTCTGGCCATCTGGCTGGGAGTAATGCGACCAGGCTTTCGTTACCTCGATAGCGTGCCGGATGCAGAACTCCCCTTGGACAAGCTGAGTTGAAACCCTGCGAGAAAAAACGAGACTGGCGTTAATCATGCCCAATTTTCCTTTACCTAACCCGTTGAGCGAGTAAAGACTGTGCGTATGAAAGCCAATCTCTATCTCCGTAGAATCATCGCGTCCCTTTCCCTCGCTTTTTTCCTCGGATGCACAAAGCCCACTGAATCTCTCGAGCCCAGCGGAGGCGAGGAATCCGAATCTAAAAAGAAAAATGGGCTTCTCACGGTTGGTAAAAAAGAAAACGAAACCAGAGAATATATCATCCTCGGCACGCACACTGATCAGTTTGACCGCGCCAAGGCCAAAGCCAATGCCGAGGACACTCTGGCCAAGCACAATGACATTGATGCCATGGTGGGGTTGTTCGCCTACAATCCTCCGCTAATCCTCGAGGCCCTAAAGCAGGCGGACAAGCTGGGCAAGGTGAAGGTGATCGCGTTCGACGAGGACGATGCCACGTTGCAGGGAATCAAGGATGGCATCGTACACGGCACCGTAGTCCAAAACCCCTACATGTATGGATATAAATCCATTGAAATTTTAAGCGCTCTCAAGGGCGGCAATAAAGATGTGATCCCTGAAAATAAATTCATCGACATCCCCGCACGCCAAATCCGTAAGAACAATGTTGACGAGTTTTGGGCTGACCTGAAAGCCAAGATGGCCGGTGGTGAAAAACCCGCGGAGCAGGATGGCAAACCCTCCTTTGCCTTTGTCTCCAACGGCGTGGCCTCGTTCTGGACCATCGCCGGTGTGGGTGTCAACAAGGCCGGAGCTGATCTCCAAGTAAACACCGAGGTGCTCATGCCAGCGGAAGGGATTCCTGATCAAAAGCGGATCATTGAGGATCTCATCACAAAGGGCATTGACGGCATCGCTGTGAGCCCTATTGATCCCGTAAATCAAACCGAACTGCTCAATCAGGCCGCCAAGAAAACCACGCTCATCACACACGATTCCGATGCCCCTGATGCCAACCGTCTCGTGTACATTGGCATGAGTAATTACGACGCTGGCCGGCTCTGCGGCAAGCTCGTCAAGGAAGCGCTTCCTGAAGGCGGCAAGATCATGATCTTCGTTGGCCGTCTTGAGCAGGACAATGCCAAGCTTCGCCGCCAAGGCGTAATCGATGAAGTTCTAGGCCGTGACCACAATCCCAAGCGCTATGACACCCCCGGCAAGGTGCTCAGAGGCAATGTGCAGTAACCCACTCCGATGGGCCACGCGGATGTAGCACCCCTGTTGGAGGTCAGGCAGGTCACAAAACAGTTTCCCGGCGTCAAGGCGCTGCAAGATGTAGACCTCACCCTGAATAAGGGCGAGGTGCTGGCAGTCATCGGTGAAAACGGCGCGGGAAAGAGCACCCTCATGAAAATTCTCGCCGGGGTGCAGCCGTTGGACACCGGTGAAATCCGGATCGACGGCAAGATCGTACAGATGGTTTCCGTGGAGGCAGCCCTGTCCCAAGGCATTGCGCTAATCCATCAGGAATTAAATCTTGCCGATAACCTGGAAGTCGGAGCGAATATTTTTCTTGGCCGCGAGCCATGCCGGTTCGGCCTGATTGACCATGATCGGGTGCATCGTGAGTCGCAGCAGTTTCTTGAAATGGTGGGCTTGGCGGTGGATTCGGCCACCCTCGTGAAGGAACTCACGGTGGGCCGGCAACAGATGGTCGAGATCGCCAAGGCGTTATCCATTAATGCCCGTGTGCTTATCATGGATGAACCCACCAGCAGCCTCTCCCAACGCGAGACAGATAATCTCTTCGAGGTTATCAAGGATCTGCGTACGGCGGGTGTGAGCATCATTTACATTTCCCATCGCCTCGGCGAAGTGAAGAAATTGGCCGATCGCGTCACTGTGCTTCGTGACGGTGAAAATGCCGGCGACCTTGCGCGCGAGGAAATCAATCATGACGCCATGGTAAAGCTGATGGTCGGGCGCAACCTCTCACAGTTTTACGAACGGAAACTCCAAAAAGCGGGTGAGGTGGTGCTGGAACTGAATGACCTGCGCACACCCACACACCCACACTGCAAAATTTCATTCAAGGTACACTCCGGAGAAATTGTCGGCCTGGCCGGGCTGGTTGGAGCCGGACGCACGGAGTTGCTGCAAACCCTGTTCGGGGTCACGCCCGACGTGGGTGGCACCACCAAGGTGGATGGGGATTCAGTGAATCCGCAAACCCCCATCGAGGCCATCCGCGCTGGTATCGTCCTCGCACCGGAAAACCGCAAGCAGCAGGGCCTCATATTGGAAATGGCTGTGCGCGAAAACATGAGCCTCCCAAGTCTCCGCCGTGATCAAAACAATGGCTTTCTCAACCGCCAGAAAGAGGCGAACATCAGCGCCGAGATGATCGAGCAAATGCGCATCAAGACGCCTAGTGCTGAGCAGCCGGTGCAATATTTATCCGGGGGCAACCAACAAAAGGTTGTGCTAGGCAAATGGCTCGCCATGGAGCCCAAGCTGCTTCTACTCGATGAGCCCACGCGGGGCATCGATGTCGGCGCTAAGCAGGAGATATATGGCCTCATGGAAAAACTTGCCAAGCAAGGTGTGGCCATCCTGTTTGTTTCCAGTGAGATGGAGGAAGTGCTGGGGATGAGCGACCGCGCGCTGGTAATGCACGAAGGCCGACTGTCCGGCG
Organism: uncultured Verrucomicrobiota bacterium; assembly: GCA_964548235.1. GTDB lineage: Bacteria > Verrucomicrobiota > Verrucomicrobiia > Limisphaerales > UBA1100 > JACNJL01. Next base: position 1,921 of record CAZJRV010000208.1, on the reverse strand, counting down.
AACTGACTCGATCTGAGCTCAGTGAAGAAGCCATCATGCAACTGGCCACGGGCGGCAAACCCACCGAATCCGCCCACACCGAGTGAGATGAAAAAGACCTTTGGCATTTTTGGCCTGCTCCTGGTGGTGTTTCTCGCCACGGCGTACATGGCCGATTCGTTTCTCACACCGTTCAATCTGGAGAACCTCATCCGCCGCACATCGCTTTTCGGCATCATCAGCATCGGTGTTGCGTTTGTGATCATCACTGGAGGCATCGATTTGTCCATCGGCTCAGTGATATGCCTGGTGGGTTGTGGTTTGCCGTTTCTGCTGCGAGTGGATTACCAACCCGAGCAGCAGGCCGCCCTGACCGAGATCAATGCCAGCAAGGCAACCATCACTCTCCAGTCCTCCGTCGGGTTTTCCCCGGGCGATCATCTGCGCCTTTACGATAGCACCGCCAAAAACGGTGGCATCTACACCGTGAAACAAGTCGGCGGTAAAACTCTCTCGCTTGATCCTGCCCCGACCGACAACGACCGACGCGGCAGCGTCGTGGGGGTGTTCCCCATCGACCAAAGCGATGCCGAACAGAAGACGATCATGCTCGCCAATGCCCATCTGCGAGTGCTTGACCAAGTCACCTTTGTGGAGGCTGATGGCACCGTCGGCCAAACCAGTCGCATCACCGCCTCGCAAAATGGCCAATACACAATACATGACCCTCCCACCGACTCCGCCCAATACATCATGGGCCTGCATCGGCACCAGCGCACCTCCGTGCCCGTGGCGTTGGCACTGGTGCTGCTTGTCTCACTAGGTATCGGGCTTAGCCACGGCTACTTGGTGGCAAAAATCAAACTGCAACCCTTCGTGGTCACCCTATGCGGCCTGCTTCTTTACCGCGGCCTCACCCGAGGTTTCACCGAGGACCAAACGCAAGGTTTCCAAGCCGAGTACCCCAATCTGCGCCTCATCGCCACTGCCAAACTCGGCCAGTTGGATTATGCTCAAGCCCTTTGCCTTTTCGGTGGGATCATCATCTCAGCCGGCGTCGGCTGGCTGCTTTGGCAGCGCAAAAAGAACGCACCCGCAAAGGAACGCCGGTGGCCGATCGTTCCCATCGTGCTCGGCGCGGCCATTGCCTTGGGTGGTGTTTATCAGGCCAAACATATTCCCGTCATCGATGTGGCAGCGCACAAAACCAAGCCCGTGAAGGCCGATCTGCCGTTGGGTGCCCGGCAAATCTCGCTTGAAGCCCGTGCCACCGGTGGGTGGAAGCAACTCGATCAGCAAACGATACAGCCGCATGACCGGCCACAAGAAGTGACGGTTCCTTCGCTGGAAACGCTCCGGCAATCCGAGGCCGGCAAATGGACCGCCGTTCGCGTGGTCGTCACTCGTCGCGAGTTGTCGCGCATCGGCATCCCCGCACCGTGCCTGATTTTGATTGTTGTGGCCATCGCCGCCGGCATTTTTTTAAACCATACCATTTACGGCCGCTACCTCCTCGCGCTCGGCCGCAACGAGGAGGCTGCCAAATACAGCGGCATTAACACCGATCGGATGCTCATTCTCGCCTACGTGATCTGCTCACTGCTCGCCGGTCTCGGCGGCATGTTATTTGTGATGGATGTGAACTCTGCCCAGCCCGTTGACTTCGGAAACTTCTATGAGTTGTACGCCATTGCCGCAGCGGTACTCGGTGGCTGCAGCCTGCGCGGAGGCGAAGGAACCATCCTGGGAGTGATTATCGGTGCGTGTCTCATGCGCGTATTGAAAAATATGATCACCCTTGTGGACGCCATACCTACGCACATCGAGTATGCCATCATCGGCGCAGTGATTCTTGCGGGCGTCACGGTTGATGAACTGATCAAGCGTTACGCCGCAAAGCGTGCTGCGGCCAAGCAACAGGATTCAACGTAAGCCTACTCGG
>CAZJRV010000207.1:0-4927 GCA_964548235.1 uncultured Verrucomicrobiota bacterium | reverse complement strand
ATCGCATCATCCCCGCGCGGTTTCTGAAATGCGTTACCTTTGACGGCATTGGCGAGCACGCCTTTGCCGACGACATCAAGGGCCTTGCCGCGAAAGGCGAAACCCATCCCTTCGCCGACGCCCGCTACGCCAACGCCGCCATTCTCGTCGCCAACAAAAACTTTGGCTGCGGTTCCAGCCGTGAGCACGCCCCGCAATCCCTCCAGCGCTGGGGCATCCGCGCCATCATCGCCGAGAGTTATTCGGAGATTTTTTATGGCAACTGCGTTTCGCTCGCCATCCCGTGCTTCACTGCGGACCACGAAACCTGCGCGCAACTGCAGAACGCCATCGAGAACAACTCCGAAGGTGAACTCACCCTAGACATCGCAGCCGCCACCGCCACCGGCCCGTGCGGCATGGTGCCGTTGCAAATCCAACCCGGCGCCCAAGGTCAGCTCCTCGACGGCTCCTGGAACGCCCGCGCCGGTTTATTGGAAAACCTGGACGCCGCCAAATCCGTGGCTGAAAAACTCCCGTACGTTTCCAATTACGCGTAGCGCAAAACTCAGACACGGATTTCACAGATTTTCACGGATGAAGAATCGGTGTGAATCCGTGAAATCTGTGTCACTTCCAACCGAACTAAAAGCTTGGACCGCATAGAGCATTCCAGTACCTTGCGCGGCCATGGCCGGCGCGATTATTGAGACTAGCGGGGTGACCAAGCTGTTTGGTGACTTTGCTGCACTCAATAATGTCACGCTCAGTGTCTCCCCGGGGACCATTGGGTTGCTCGGGCCCAATGGTGCGGGCAAGAGCACGCTGATCAAGTGCCTCCTGCAATTGCATCCGCTCTCGATGGGCGACGCGCGCTTGTTGGGGCGCGATGTGGGCAGCGAGGGGCGCGAGATTCGCACGCGCGTGGGCTATGCGCCGGAGCAGGATTGCCTAATCTCCGGGATGGTCGGCTGCGAGTATGTGACGTATTGCGCGCAGCTCAATGGGTTGCCTTTCAAGGAAGCGCGGCAGCGGGCGCACGAGATGCTCGATTTCGTCGGGATGGGGCAGGAACGTTATCGCCCCGTGGACACCTACTCCACCGGCATGAAACAGCGCGTGAAACTTGCCCAAGCGATTGTGCACGATCCGGAGTTGGTGTTTCTTGATGAACCCACCAACGGCCTAGACCCCAAAGGGCGTGAGCAAATTTTGCAGCTGGTGGAGAGCTTGTGGAAGCAACACCAGATTTCCGTCGTGCTCTCCTCGCATTTGTTGCAGGACGTGGATCGCATCTGTGGCGAGATCATCATCATCGCCCGCGGCGAAGTTTTGGTGCAGGACACTTTGAAAAATCTCAAAGCCCGCCGGGCCGGCTTTGCCGAACTGGTGGTGGAGGGCGAGCACCAGCGCGTGCTGCAAGTGCTGCACGACAATGGCTGCACCGCTGAACTGGAATCCAACGGCCACATCACCGTGCAACACGGGCGCGAAAGCCTCACGCCGGTGCTCAGTTTTTTGCGCGATGCCGGCGTGCGCCCCATCGAAGCTCTGCCCAGCCCCAATGCTTTGGAGGAGGTTTTCCTTCAGGCCCTTTCGACCCATGGCCCAGATTGATTCCAGCTACACGCATCGCGATGGCGAGACGCGCGGCATCGGCTATCGCCGCTGGGCGATTGCTCAGGCCACGCTTACCGCGTGCCTGAATGTGAAGGGCATGAAATGGATTGTGTGGTCTTGCTGGATCTATGCGCTGTTGCAGGGCGTGTTCCTGTTTGGGTTCGGCCAGTTGATGGATCCGGAAAGCGTCGTGTATGCTTTCATCACTGAAGATCTCAAATTCTTCGAGGGCATCGCGCCGATGTTTCAAACTTGGGCGGAGTACAATCCGCGCATTGCCATTGGCATGACGTACAACGCCTTCTTTTACATTTTTACTGGGGCGATAATTTCCTCGCTCACGCTGTCGCTGGTGGCATTGGGGATGGCGGTGCCGCGCTTGATCACCAGTGATCTCTCCAGCCGCGCCATCACCATTTATTCCTCCAAAGCCGTCAGCCGCCTTGATTATTGCATTGGTAAGTTTGGCGGCGTGCTGCTGTTGCTCACCCTCACGTGGCTGGGCCCCACGGTGGCCACGTGGATGATGGGCAACCTGATGGCGCCGAAGATTTCATTTTTCATGCACACCATGCCGGCACTGCTGCATTCGCTGGGGTTTGTGTGCACGGGCATGGTGTTCCTCGGGCTGCTGGCGCTGGGCATCTCTGCGATGACGGCCAGCCCGCGCACGGCTACTTCGCTGTGGGTGGGCCTGCTGCTAGTGGGCGTGGTGCTTTCCAAGATCGGCGAGGAAAACGAACATTACTGGCTGCAGTACCTGAGTTTTTGGTTCGACCTCGAGCTGTTGCAGCGCGGGTTCTTTGATATCGGTGGCGATCTTCGTGAATTGGACAATAAATTCCCCGGCATCACTGAGATGGGCGTGATCAAGGCCATCAAGGAACGCGTGGCGTCCACGGCCGAAAATGTCTCCGCCGCGGTGATGTGCCTCAGCTGCCTGTGCGTCGGCGCGGTGTTGGTTTTATACAAAAAGGTGAAACCGGAATGAGCACCGCAAACACAACGCCGGTCATTCACGCCACGGACCTCAGCCGTTGGTATGGCATCGTGATGGGGCTCAATAACATCAGCTTCGACATCGGCCCCGGGCTGACCGGTCTGGTCGGCCCCAATGGCGCGGGCAAGAGCACGCTCATCAAAATCATCACCGGCCAGTTGCGGCCGAGTGACGGCTCGTTGACGGTGTTCGGCATGCAGCCGTGGAACAACCCGGACGTGCTGCGGGAGATTGGCTTTTGCCCGGAGGATGATGCATTGCCCGACCGGTTAAAGGCCCGCACTTGGCTGCGCGGATTGGCGATGCTCTCGGGCATTGTGCCTTCCACCGTGCCGGATCACGTGGATGCGATTCTTGATCGCGTGCGGCTCGATCGCGTGCATTGGGAGAAACCGCTCAGTCAATTTTCCAAGGGCATGCGTCAACGCGTGAAGCTGGCGCAGGCACTGCTGCATCATCCGCGCCTGCTCGTTTTGGACGAACCGATGAACGGGCTGGATCCAATGGGCCGGCAGGAGGTGCAACGCATCCTCAAGCAACTCGCCGCCGAAGGCACCACGGTGCTCATCAGCAGCCATATTTTGCATGAGCTGGAAGCCTTGTGCCCGGAGATTTTGATTTTGAATTGGGGGCGCGTGATTGCCAGCGGCAGCCAGCTCGCGCTGCAACGTCGCCTGCAGGGAACCGAAGCGAATGTTCACGTGCGCTGCAGTGACCCGGAGCGGTTCACGCGCGTGCTCTTCGATGCGGACTTGTTGCTGGGCTTTGACGATACCACCGAGCGCGATGGTGAGGGCGGGCTGGATCTTCGCATTAAAAATCCGCAGCGCTTCAGCGAATCCCTCGTGGATTTGCTGGCTGACCATGATATTGCCCTGCACGAACTGCGCAGTCGCGACCGGTCGTTGCAGGATATTTTTGAAAAGATGACCGAATGAGCGAGCACAAATCTAGTTCATCACAGCCATCCGGCTTCAATGCCGGCGGTGCCCTGCGCGGCACGTGGGCGATGGTGTGGGCGCAACGCTGCAACGCCGGCACTTTCATCCGGCTTGGTGTGGGCGCCTGCGCGCTTGGTTTCCTGATGCTGCTCACCATCGGCGGGAATCACGCAGATAAACAATGGCTCGGCTGGGTGGTTGGGTTTTACCTGCAGTTCCTAATGCCGCTGGCGTGCCTCAATGTGTGCGGCTCGATGATCCGCGCCGAGGTGCAGGCCAACACGCTGAGTTTCCTCTGCACGCGCCCATTGAAGCGGCACAGTTTATTTTTGCTGCAATACATTTGTCACGTGGGCTGGCTGCAACTGGTGTTTCTGCTGGGCACAGTCGGGCTGTTTGCGCTGGGGGCACTCAAGGGCGTGGAGGGTCTGGGCAAGCTGTTGCCATTGATGATTATCACACAGGTGCTCGCCGTGTTTGCGTGGAGCGCCCTGTCCGCGTTGCTGGGATTATTGCATCAACGCTTCGTGGTCATTGGCATTTTGTATTGGCTCATTGTGGAGGTGGGCTTGGGCATGGTGGAGACGAGCAACATCAACCAGCTTTCCATCCTGCGCCACCTGCACACGGTGTTGGGGCAGAATGAGATGGTGAGGGAAGTCTTCCGTTGGACCGCCGAGGGACCGATCTCCTCCGGGATGATGCTGGGCACGGGTACGATTTTCTTCCTCGCCTTGGGCGCGGCGCTGTTTACCTATCGCGAATACCTGCCCTCCCAGGAAGCCGGCCAATGATTGCAATCTTCCATAACCCGCGCTGCTCCAAGAGCCGCCAGGCACTGGCCCTCTTGAGGGAACACGGCGAGGAACCGGAGATCATCGAGTACCTCAAGACGCCCCCCAACGAGACGGCCCTGCGCGAGCTGTTGGCCAAGCTGGGCCTGTCCGCGCACGAAATCCTGCGCACCAAGGAGGCCGCCTACGCCGAATGCGGTCTTTCGCCCGAATCCACCGAGACCGACATCCTCACCGCCATTGTACAGCATCCCATCCTCCTCGAGCGCCCCATCATCGTGAAGGACGTCAACGCCGTCATCGGTCGCCCGCCGGAAAACTTGCTGAAACTCCTGTAAACAAGGGTTTCGCATTTTTCCGCTCTAACCGAAACTTGCCCCATACGGCATCCTCCCTCAAAGTGTCCGCACCTATGAAACGGCTTCTATTTTTAGTTTCGATCCTTTTAACGCTCCCGGCTTGCGCCACGGATCGTCCGGCCAAACAGCCCAACATCCTCTGGCTCATCACCGACAACTGTAACCTCGACTTCGGCTGCTTCGGGCGGCAGGGGGTGCATACGCCGCATCTCGATAAATTGGCGACGCAGGGGA
>CAZJRV010000206.1:0-4929 GCA_964548235.1 uncultured Verrucomicrobiota bacterium | reverse complement strand
GGTCCGCTGGTGCAACGAAGATTCGCCCCCATCGCCTTGGCAATGATGTGCGCCAGCGTTGTCTTGCCCAACCCCGGCGGGCCCGAAAGCAACAGATGGTCTATCGGTTCCTTGCGCTGCGTGGCGGCGGTGACGGCAATCTCCAATCGCTCCCGCACCTTGTCCTGCCCGCCAAACTCCGCAAAGGCCACTGGCCGCAGCGACGTCTCAAACACCGCATCCGCTTCCCCCAATTCATCAGTCACCCGCGTGGCCATCGGGTTGAGGTTGGAGGAGAGCGACGGGGGCGACAAGGGGATTCCATTAACAGACGCGCCGCGTTATGCTCACGCCGTGAGTGATAAGCCGAACAATGCAGAGAGTGGCGACAGTGACTTCGAGGATCACAACGAGGATGACTTTGTGGATTTCGAATTTGCGATGAATCATGTTCCGGTGCCGGCACAGTTTCATTCGTTTATGGAGGAGGGGCCGTTTTCCAAATGCACGCTTTGTGATGCATCCCTGTTGGAGGACGGCACGGCATATTTGATTCACAAGGCATTTCATCGCGAGGAGGTCATTTTTGAATATGCGATGTGCCTGCCGTGTCGCGCAAAGATGCAGGAGGAGCTTTCGGCGGAATCCATTGAGGCCATCAACGCTTACATGGAGCAGTACGAAATCGAGGATCGTACGGGGCCGATGATGGAGGCGCACGGCACGGATGTTTCCAAATGGCTCACGCACTGTCTCGTCACCGGCGCGCCCATTGCCGAGGCGGACGAATATCATTACTACGCATTCTGCGATGGGCCGGAATTGGTGTTCAACGGCCTCCCGATCGCGCTCGCGGGCAATGTGGACGAGGAACTCAATGAGTTGCTCTCACAAAAAACCCGCGACCGGCTCGATGGATTTGTGGATGAACAATTTGGCCTGCCGCCGGAATTGCGGAAGCCAATTAAGGGGAGCCCGGTTTTTATCTAATCTCTTTTAACCACAGAGGCACAGAGAACACAGAGGGGCAAAATCTCTGTGCCTCTGTGGTGAGTCTTTCCTTGAACAAACCCACCCTTCACCCCAGTCTAAACCTCATTGATGCTTGATTTCATCGGCAACAAAGTGACGCATTGCGATGGTGTTTCGCGGCGTAGTTTTCTGCGCGCTGGCGCGTTGGGCGTGGGCGGGTTGACGCTGGCGGATGTGTTGCGCGCGGAGGCCGCAAGCGGTAAGTCGCACAAAGCGGTCATCAACATCCATCTCGATGGCGGGCCGCCGCAGATGGATATGATCGATCCTAAGCCGGAAGCGCCGGCGGAATTGCGCGGCGAATTTTCCTCCATCAAAACCAAAATCCCCGGCATCCATCTCACCGAGCTGATGCCCCAAGTGGCAGCGTCGGCGGACAAGTTTGTTTTCCTCCGCTCGCTGGTGGGCAGCGCCGGACGGCACGACGGCTTCCAGTGCCAAAGCGGTTTTCACACCAAAGATCTCGCCAGCATCGGAGGGCGGCCCGCGATGGGTTGTGCGGTGGATAAATTGCTTGGCTCAAATGGAAATTCCCCGGCGTTCGTGGACCTCATGCAAGGGAGGCCTTTGGCGCGTAACAGTGCTCGCGCTGGTTTTTTGGGACCCGCATTCAAGCCCTTCCGACCGGATATCTCGCATCTTTTTCAGCGCGAACTTGAACAGGGAATGAAGGGCGAACTCGCGCGACTCGGCAAGGATCATCAGGTGAATCTCAAGCTCATCGCGGGCCTCAATGCCAAACGCCTCGATGATCGCGTGGGCTTGCTGCGCCAATTCGATGGCATCCGCCGCGCCGCCGACGCCGCCGATAAGGACGGGATGATGGGTGCGATGGATCGTTTCAATCAACAAGCGGTGGGCATTCTCACTTCCGGCAAGTTTGCCGACGCGATGGATTTGGAAAGGGAAGATCCGAAAATGCTCGCGCGCTACACCCCGCGCCACAAGGAAGAGGGCGCGCGCGGAACGACCGCTGATGGCTACAACGCCTCACGCAAACTGTTGCTCGCCCGTCGCCTCATCGAGGCGGGTGTGCGCGTGGTCAGTGTTTCCTTCAGCGATTTCGATACGCACTCCAGCAACTTCAGCCGAATGCGGCATCTCGTGCCCGTGGTGGATCACGCGCTCGCCACGCTCGTGGCTGATCTTGCCGAACGCGGGATGCTCGATGATGTGCTCATCGTTGCGTGGGGCGAATTCGGCCGAACGCCCAAAGTCAACGCCAAGGGCGGGCGCGATCATTGGCCGCGCGTCTCACCGGGGCTGATGGCCGGCGGCGGCATCCGCACCGGCCAAGTCATCGGCGCCACCGACAAAATCGCCGCCGAACCCAGCGCGCGCCCCGTGCATTATCAGGACGTGATGGCCACCCTCTACCAACACCTCGGCCTCCCTCCGCACGACACCACCCTCACCGACACCACCGGTCGCCCGCAATATTTGTGCGACACTGGCCAGCCCATTCGGGAGTTGGTGTAGCCCGAACTGATGGTCCGGGATACAATTCATTTCTCAAATTTCGTCAGTTTCAAAAAAATAGAAATCTTGCATGGCCGCCTTCGGTGTGAAGAATGCAGCGATGGTTGTGGCTGTATTTGGCGCGAGCGGGTTTATTGGGCGGCACACTTGTGATCGCTTGCGGTCGGATGGGTTGTCGGTGCGCGAGTTGGCGCGGCGTTCGGATCCGCCGCTGGATGCGCTAAGGGCAAGCGTGGCGGAATTGGCCGAGGCAATTTCGGGCTGCGATGCGGTGGTGAATGTCATCGGCATCAAACAGGCAGATGGGGCGCAGACGTTTCAGGCGATGCACGTGACGGTGCTGGAGAAAATCATCGCCGCAATGCGCGAGGCGGACGTGCGGCGTTTGGTGAATATCAGCGTGGTGGTCAGCAAACCGGATCCCGGCAGCGCGTATCACGACACCAAGTGGCAGGCGGATGAAATATTGCGTGGGTGTGACTTGGACTGGACGCTGCTCAAGCCGGGCGTAGTGTATGGGCGTGGTGACAATATGCTTGGTCATCTCACGCAGATGATTGGACTCACGCGGTTTTTTCCCATCGTGGGCTGGGGGCGTTCCTTGTTGCAACCAGTTTGCGTTTTGGACGTGGCGGCGGCCATCTCAGCCTGTGTGCAAAAGCCGGAGACCATTGGCAGAACATTTGATGTGGTTGGCCCCGCGCCATTAGAGTTGCAGAAGATTGTCCGCACGGTGGCCGAGGCGATGGGCGAGCCGGTGGTCATCCTGCCCACGCCGTATCATTTGATGAAGCCGGCGGTGCACGCGATGGGTTGGGTGATGCGCGAGCCGTTGTCCACGCCTGCGCAATTGCAAATGTTGCGCGAGGGGATGACCGGTGATGTGGAGCCGATGCGGGGGGAATTGGGCGTGGAGCCGAGGGAGTTTACTGCGGAGAATATGCGGGGGCTGTTGCCAGAGGGATAATGTAGGCAGCCGGGTGGCCCGGGTTACAATTACATTCTGAATTCGGATGCTTCTTTTTTCTCCTGCTTATTCAGCACGCGCATGTCGAGGCCGTCGTAGATGACGAGGGATTTCGGGGCGACGCTGTCCATGATAAACACGTTGCCGCCGATGGTGCTGTGGGCGCCGATGACGGTTTTGCCGCCGAGGATGGTGGCGCCGGGATAAATGGTGACGTGATCCTCAATGGTGGGATGCCGCTTCTTGCCGCGCAGTTGCTGGCCGCCGGAGGTGGACCGCGCGCCGAGGGTGACGCCGTGGTACATTTTTACGTGGTCGCCGATGAGGGTGGTTTCGCCCACCACACAGCCGGTGCCATGATCGATGAAAAAGTGATGACCGATGGTCGCGCCGGGGTGGAGATCCATGCCCGTGCGCGCGTGCGCCCATTCGGTCATGATGCGCGGCAGCAGCGCGACGTCCTTTTCGTAAAGCACATGCGCCAGCCGCTGCACGGCGATGGCCTCGATGAAAGGGTAACTGACGATGATTTCCTCGTGGCTCTTGGCGGCGGGATCGCCATCGAAGGCGGCCTCAACGTCGGTGCTCAAGATTTTGCGCACTTCGGGCAGCTCGGCGAGCAGATGCATTGTCAATTCCCGCGCGGCTTCGCGTGGATTTTCCTTTGCCGCATCGGTGGGGGGGTGATGCTCGATGCTCTTTAGCAATTCATCCTCGAGCTTGCCCGCCACCGAATCCATCAACAATGCGGTTTCCATTTTCAACTCGGAAGAATGCGTGACCTTGTCATCAAAAAAACCGGGGAAGAGCAGCGCCAACAAATCCGAGGTGATGGATACCGTGCCACTTTTGGAAGGGAGATTGGTGCCGTCCAAGTGGTTGATGCCCCCCACGCTGGCGTAGGAGGCTATCAGTTGATCGGTGAGGTCGGTGATTTTCACGCGGGCACAGTTAACCGTACGCGGCGGGGTGGTGCAAGGGCGGAGCTAGAGGGCGCGCGCCACGGCGGTGGCGGCTTGGGCGGAGGTGATGCTGTCGAGGCAACGCAAATCGATGGGGCATTTTTTCAGAAAACAGGGCGAACAGGGGGCGGTGGTGCGGAGGAATTGGTGGGTGTCCGCGCCGGGCAAACCGGGCGCGGTGAGCTCGGGGCTGGTGCTGCCGAAGGGGACGACTACCGGCGTGCCCACAGCAGCCGCGACGTGCATGGGGCCGGTGTCGTTGGTGAGTACGGCGTTGCATTCGGCGAGGGCGGTGACTAATTCGGTGAGCGTGGTTTTGTCGGCGAGGTTGGTGGTTTGTTCGGCGGGGAGGCCGTTGGCGATTTCGTCGGCGGTTTCCACATCGCCTTGGCCGCCGAAAAGGAGCAGATGGGCTTGGTGTTTTTCGATGAGTAATTTTCCGGCTTCGATGAAGCGCGCGGTGGGCCAGCGTTTGGCGGGGCCGTATTCGGCTCCGGCGATGAGGCCGAT
>CAZJRV010000205.1:0-4952 GCA_964548235.1 uncultured Verrucomicrobiota bacterium | reverse complement strand
AAGATCAGGTGGCGCCGATGTATGATCAAGGCTACAGCGCGTTGATTGAGGATCTGCACCAGCGCGGGATGCTGGACAACACGCTGGTGACGACGCTGGCGGAGTTTGGTCGCACGCCGAAGGTGAACCCGGCCGGCGGGCGGGACCACTGGCCGCAATGTTTCACGTGCAGCTTTGCCGGCGGCGGCGTGAAGGGCGGGCGCGTGGTGGGCAAGAGCGATCCCGTGGGCGGCTTCCCCGCCGAGCGCCCGGTGGATCCCGCCGACGTGGTGGCTACCATCTTCCACAGCCTCGGCCTGGATCACGAGGCCACCTTGCCTGGCCCGGCGGGTCGCCCGTTCCCACTGGTCGACTTCGGCGCGCACCCCATCAAGGAATTGTTTTGATGCATTTGATGACTCAGATTCAATCGTGTGGCCGGTGCATTGTGGCACTGGCCGGATTAATGCTGCTGTTCAATGGCTGCACCAGCACGGTTCCGGATCGGCCGGTCAGCTTTCGCCACGATGTGCTGCCGGTGCTTTCCAAGGCCGGCTGCAACAGCGGTGGCTGCCACGGTGCGTTGGCGGGCAAGGGCGGTTTTCGACTGAGCCTCAATGCCTACGATCCGGCGAGTGACCACTACAACATCACGCGCGCGCTGCGGGGGCGCCGGGTGGAATTCAGCGACCCTGCGCGCAGCCTTTTCCTCATCAAACCCACCGCTGCTGTGCGCCACAAGGGCGGAAAAATGTTGCACGAGAATTCGGCTGACTACCGTCGACTGGTGAAATGGATCCAGCAAGGCGCGCCCGGGCCATCGGAGGCGGATGTGAAGCTGCAGCGCGTGGAGCTATCGCCCGGGCAAACACGGTTGAACAAAGGCGACTCAAAACAGCTTACCGTTACCGCGCATTTCAGCGGTGGCACGCAGCGTGATGTAACTTCGTGGGCACGGTTTGCCTCCACCGATGCTTCGGTGGTGATTGTCGATGAACAAACCGGCCGGGCCGAGGGAGTTGGCTTCGGGCAGGGCGCCATCACCGCGTGGTACTCGGGCCAGATCGCCCTCGCGCGCATCACATCGCCGTGGCCGCATCAAATTGCAGGTGCTGTTTTTGACAAAGCGCCGAGGCGGAACTTCATCGACCAACACGTACTCGCCCAATTGCGCCAGTTGAACCTCAAGCCTTCGCCGACCTGCACCGACAGCGAGTTCATCCGGCGCGCGTATCTCGATGTTATCGGGGTGCTGCCCACGCCCGCGGAAACTCGAAACTTCCTCTCCAATAACGCCCTGGATAAGCGCGACCAGCTCATCGAGAAGCTCCTCGCGCGACCGGAGTTTGTCGATTACTGGACCTACCGATGGGCAGACCTGTTCCTGATCAGCGGCAAGAAGCTCCGCCCCGACGCGCTCAAGGCTTATTACAATTGGCTGCGCGGCGAGGTGGCCAAGGACACGCCGTGGGATCAGCTCGCACGGCAGGTGGTCACTGCCCGCGGCGACAGCATCGCCAACGGCGCGACCAATTTTTATGCCGTCCATCAGGAACCCGAGTCGATGGCCGAGAATGTAAGCCAAGCCTTTATGAGCCTCTCCATCGGTTGCGCCAAGTGCCACAATCATCCGCTGGAGAAATGGACCAATGACCAGTATTACTCCTTCGCCAACCTCTTCGCCCGCGTGCGGGTGAAGGGCTGGGGCGGTGATGCGCGCAATGGCAACGGCAAGCGCACGCTATTCACCGTCCCGCGCGGTGAACTGCTCCAGCCGCGCACCGGCCGGCCGCAGCCGGCCGCGCCGCTCGATGGCGCGCCAGTGGCTAGTTCGGCCACCGATCGGCGGTCGGTATTGGCCGATTGGCTTACGTCGCCGGACAACCCATATTTCACCCGCTCCATCTCCAACCGCGTGTGGGCCAATTTCTTTGGACGCGGCATTGTGGAGCCGGTTGATGACCTTCGCGTATCCAACCCCGCCACCAACGAGCCTCTGATGAACGCACTCGCGGCGCATTTGGCGGACAACAAATACGACCTCAAGTCGCTGATGCGGGTCATCCTGCAAAGCCAGACTTATCAGCGCAGCAGTACGCCTCTGCCGGAAAACCTTGGCGACACCCGCTACCACGCCCGTCAGTATCCGCGACGGTTGATGGCCGAAGTGCTGCAGGACGCAATCACCACCATCAGCGGCGTGGCGCCCAAGTACAGCACCATCACCCTCCGCGACGGAAGCACGAAGGGCACCGGGTTTTACAAGGACGGCACACGCGCCCTGCAGCTGTTTGACTCAGCAGTGACCTCGTATTTTCTCAAGACCTTCGGCCGCAACGCCCGCGAGATTACCTGCGAATGCGAGCGCTCCAATAAGCCAAGCATGGTGCAGGTGCTGCACTTGTCCAACGGCAATACCCTCAACGCCAACTTGCGCAATGCAAAGAGCCGCATCACCACACTGCTTAAACTGGACAACCCCGCGCTCATCAACGAGGCATATCTACTGACCCTCGCCCGCCCGCCGAGCGCCGCCGAGCGCCAGCGCCTGCTGGCCGTCTTTGCCAAAGCACCGGACACTGAACGTCGCGCTATCGTCGAGGATCTTTTCTGGGCATTGATGACCAGCCGTGAATTTTTGTTTCAACACTAGTATGAAAATTTTCAAGGCCATCCTGCTGATCAGTGCCGTATCGGCCTTCGCCGCGCCGCCGGATTTCCATAAGGATGTTGCACCCATCCTGCGCGAGTATTGCGCGGGCTGCCACAATGATGACGACCTTGAGGGTGATTACTCGGTGGAGACGTTCCGCGCATTGATGCAGGGTGGCGAGAACGGCGCGGGCATCGTGCAGGGCAAGGCGGACGCCTCACTTTTTTGGCAACAGCTTGCCGGAGAGAAGAAACCTTTCATGCCGCCGCGCAAGGAACCTCAGCCCACGGCCGCACAACTAGCCACGTTGAAGGCGTGGATCGATGGTGGCGCACGCAAGCCCGCGCAGGATCGTTCCATCCTCGCCACGCTGCACGTACCGAAGTCGGATGCCGCGGCCATTATGAAACAACCCGTCACCGCCATGGCCGTATCACCCGGGGGCATTCGGGCACTTGGCTTTTTCGGCAAGGTGCAGGTGGGCGACCGCGCATTCACCGGTCACGCTGGCAAGGTCAATGCACTGGCATTTTCCTCGGATGAAAGTTTTCTGTTGGCAGCCACAGGCATTGCCGGGTTGCGCGGTGAAGCGGTCTTGTGGAATCTCAAGACGGGACAGCGTGCCCACACATTTAACGATGGCCATCGTGATGCGCTTTATGGCGTAGCGTTTTCGCCCGCGGGCGGCGGTATGCTGGCCACGGCGGGTTACGACCGATTGATCCAGCTTTGGGATGTCAAGAGTGGCAAACGGTTGCAGACGATTGAGGGCCACAATGGTGCCGTGCACGGGATCGCCTTCAGTCCGGACGGCACGGTGCTCGCCAGTGCCAGCGAGGATGCCTCGGTGAAACTCTGGAATACAAAAACCGGCCAGCGCCTCGATACCTTGGGGCAACCGACCGCTGAACAGCTCATCGTGACCTTCACGCCGGACAGCCGCTTTGTGGTAGCCGCCGGGGCTGACAAACAAATCCGTCTTTGGCGGTGGCTCAGCAAAACAAAGCCGCGTATCAACCCGCTGGTGCGCGTGCGCTTTGCACATGAGGCAGAGATTACCGACCTCGCCATTAGCTACGATGGCAAGCAACTTGCCACTGCCTCGGCGGATCGCGCAGTGAAAATCTGGACGCTGCCCGAATTGGCACCCGCGCAAACTTTTCCCCGCCAACCCGACGTGCCCTCCACCCTTGCCTTTGCACCAGACGGCAGATCGCTGCACGTCGGCCGGATGGACGGCTCGGTCGCACGGCTTCAACTCAAGACTGTCGCCACCCAATCCACAACAGCTCAAACTCAAGCGCATACGCTCATTGCGGAATCACGCACCGTGGAACTCACGGAACAGGAACCCAACAATACGCCCTTCACGGCCACAGTAATCGGACTGCCCGCCAAGGTGACCGGCGTGATTCTTGATGGGCCGGACCTGTTTCGATTCCGCGCCAAGGCAGGTGAGCAATGGGTGCTGGAAACCAATGCCGCACGGAGCAAATCGCCGCTGGATTCAAAAATCGAAGTGCTTGATGCCAAAGGCGCGCCCATTGAGCGCGTGCGACTGCAGGCGGTGCGCAAGTCGTGGCTGACCTTTCGCGGGAAGGACTCCAGCACCTCCGGGGATTTCCGCGTGTTCAAGTGGCGCGAGATGACGCTCAACCAGTTCCTTTATTTGAACGGCGAGGTGGTCAAGCTCTGGCATTACCCACGCGGCCCCGACAGTGGCTACCTTGTGTATCCCGGCACGGGGGCGCGCCACACATTTTATGACACCACGCCGTTGGCGCATCCGCTGGGGCAGTTTGCGTACATCGTAGAGCCTCGCCCCGCAGGCATCACGCCGCCGGCCAACGGGTTGCCGACCTTCCCGGTTTATTTTGAAAATGACGACGACAGCCAGCGGCTGCTGGGCAAGGACTCGAAGCTCACCTTCACCGCGCCCCGCGATGGCGAATTTCTCGCGCGCGTTTCTGATGTGCGCGGCGCGCAAGGCAAGGATTACAAATACACGCTCTCCATCCGCCCGCGGCGCCCAAATTTTTCCGTGAGCCTCAGCGGCATCACCGACGTACCCAAAGGCAGCGGCCGCGAATTCAGCGTGCGCGCGGTGCGGATGGATGACTTCGCCGGCCCCATTCGCGTGGACATCAGCGAGGCGCCCGCCGGCTTCCATGTCACCACGCCCCTCACCATCGAGGCCGGCCAAACACTGGCCTTCGGTGCGGTGTATCACGCACCCGGAAAGCCCGCTAAGCCCACCGCAAGTACACCGATTGCCCACAATCCCTCCATCAGCAAACTCTCGTGGAAACTGTTTCACGGC
>CAZJRV010000204.1:0-4966 GCA_964548235.1 uncultured Verrucomicrobiota bacterium | reverse complement strand
CCAAGGCTGACCTCATCGGCACGCAGGAAGGGCTGCATCATCAGCTCGTGTTTCTTGACCAGGAACTGAAGGAGCACAAATGGATCGGCGTCGGGCGCGAGGGCGGTTTGCGCGGGGAGTTCATGGCCATTTTTTATCGACACAAACGGTTTGAGCCACTGGAGACCCAACACTTTTGGTTGTCCGACACCCCTGAGAAAACCGGCTCTGCCAGCTGGGGCAACTCGGTCAAGCGCATGGTCACGTGGGTGAAATTCCGCGACCGACAGACGAAACGGGAGTTTTACTTTTGGAACACCCACTTCGATCATCGCTCGCAGAAATCGCGGGAAAAATCCGCCGAGCTCATTCTCAAACGCGTCAACGCCCTGAAGACCAAACTGCCCGTCATCCTAGTCGGCGATTTCAACGCCGTCGCCAAGGCCAATCGCGCCTACACCACGCTCACCGCCGAAGGCGCGTTTCACGATTCATTTGCGGTGGCGAAGGAAAAAATCAACGGCGACTGGAACACCTTCAATAGCTTCCGCCAAACCCAGCGCGGCACGCGCCGCATCGACTGGGTGCTCACCCGCGGCCCGATGCAGGTGGATCGCACCGAAATCGTGCTCTTCAAGAAGTACAAACAAATCCCCAGCGATCACCAGCCTGTGACCGCTCGTTTACGGCTCAAATAATCAGGGCAAATCGTTGTCGCGCAGCGACTTCAACTTGGCGGCCATGCGGGCCTTGAATTGGGTCACCGTTTTTTTGTGGGCGGGTTTTTGGGCGAGGTTTGTGAACTGGCCGGGATCGTTTTTCATATCGAACAACTCAATGCCATTCCGGGCATCCTCGCCGTATTGAATGTAAGCCCAGTTGTCATCGCGCAGCAAAAAGCCTTTTCGCATTGGGGCCACAGAAAATGCAGTGGTGCGGACCTCGTGTTCGGAATCCTGCAGCATCGGCGAAATGTCTTTGCCCTGCAGCCGGGCTTGGGCGGGCAAGCCGCACAGGCTGGCCAGTGTGGGATAGAGGTCGAGCAGTTCTACAAAGGATTTGCACACGGCGGGTTTTTGGCCGGGCACGCTGATGATTAGCGGTACTTGTGAGGATTCATCGAGCAAACTCACCTTGGCCCAGAAATCGTGTTCGCCCAAGTGGAAGCCGTGATCGCTGGTGAAGATGACAATTGTGTTGTCAGCTTGACCGGATTGTTTCAGCGCCGCCATCACCTTGCCCACCTGCGCATCGAGGAACGCCACCGACGCGTAATAGCCGCCGACCGCCTTCTTTTGTTTCCGGATATCCATCTGCATGTTCACGCTGGTGCAGTAGTTGATGCCCGGCTTGGGAATGTCATCCCAATCGCCTTTTAATTTCGGCGGCAGTTTCATTTTGGAGTACGGCAAAAACGGCTCGTAATATTTCTTGGGCGCGACAAACGGCACGTGGGGTCGCACAAACCCAACGCCAAGGAAAAACGGTTTATCCTGCTTGGCAAATTTGCCAATCAAGTCGACCGCTTTCGCCGCAGTCTTCCCATCCGAATGCACGAGATCATCGCCCTCGGCTTCCACCACCACGAACGTGTTGCCGCCCACCACCGGCCGTTTACCATTCGCATTGCGCTGCAGCGTTTCGCCCTTGCCGGGCGCGCGCCATTCGGGGCCCTTGCTGTTGTAGCGCTCGTGCCACGAGGCCGCGTCATCCGCACCATGGCCACCGCCCTCAATACCGCCGGGCACGCCCATGTGATAAATCTTGCTCACCCGCGCGGCATGATAGCCGTGGTTCATAAAATGCTGCGACCAAGTAGCCCGATCGCCAATCTGCGACCGCGGACTCTTGTAGCCCAGCACGCCCGTTGCGTGCGGATAGTAACCGGTCATAAATGATGCCCGCGATGGCCCGCAATACGTCCCCTGACAATACGCTCGCGTAAACCGTGTGCCCAGCGCCGCGATGGCATCAATGTTCGGTGTTTTGCAAACGGTGTTGCCGTAACACGACAACGCAGTGGACGTGAGGTCATCGGAAATGATGAAGAGCACGTTGTACTTCGGCGCGGCCTCCAGCGCCCAGGTTCCCGCCAGCAGCACGGCGGCCATGTTGAGGAGTCGGTTCATCGGTGAAGTCTAGCGATTCATTCAACACATGTCGCCTGAATTGTAGCGCAAGGCATCCTTAAAAGACCTTGCCTGCCATCAACTCGGGTCATAGCATGTCGGCAATGAAACCAATCACTATTGCAATCTTTACCTTGGCGTTGGGCCTGTCGTTGTCGGCTCAGGACGCCCCAAAACCGGCCGCCGCAAACCAATCCGTTGAATGGCAACAGGAGGAGCTTTGCCAGTTCGTATTCTTTGCAGTGCTCGAGGGGCTTTATCGGGACGGCGTTCAAAATGAACTGGTCGATGCGATTATCGGAAAGCAGGTCGCCAACAAAAACGACAAGGTGAAAACTCATTTTGTGTTCCGCTGCAAACTTTGTCATGCCACCTACGAGGCATTTCGCACCTATCGCAACCGGCCGGCTTTTATGCAATCCAAAGGCGCCAGCACTTTCGGCAAAGGGGCGGACCCCAAGTTGCTGAAACGATTAAGCAATCAAGACGCCCGCACGCGCATTTACGCGATGGGGGAAATGGTGAGGCCCTGGATCATGCATCGGATCAAGGAAACCCGGAAAACCGCCCAGGAAAAAATGGCCATGAAAAAGCAGTTTGAAAAATATGCGCGCGAAGGCAGTGACCTGCTTCGCATGCATAAACAGGCTAAGGATGGGTTTTACCTCGACTGGTCCTTTTACGGAAGCTGCCAAGCTTGCGAAGCCGCCAAAGATTTAGGTGCCGGTGGGTTTTAGTGATGCGTGCTCGCAACTGAATTCAGTAATCGCCTCGACTGAGTGCGGGCTCTCTCTGCGCCATTATTCCTCTCCTTCATAATAATCTTTTGACTCGGAGCCAATGAGCCGCTTGGCAGGGAGAGCGACGAGCTATTTGTTGCTGTCGGGATAATGGCAGTGCTCGCCGATGGGATTGTCGGCGACGATGTAAAGAACGAGGTCAGCATCGCTGTCGTTGATGATTTGGTGCGCCTCGCTGGGCTTAAAAAGAAATGCGTCACCTTCTTTCAACGGCGTGTGGCCATCCTCATCACGCGCAGTGCCCGTACCGCGGATCACATGATAAAACTCCCACTGCGCACTGTGCGAATGGTGCGGGCACATTTTTGTCCACAGCCAAAAGCGAAGGCGCGAACGCAATGGCTGGCACGCCAAGGGCAGCAGTTTGGATAAAGTTGCGGCGGGAAAGATTCTGCATGCGCCAAATCATGACGCGCGTGTTGAAAATGGGAAGCCCGTTTTCAGGCCTGATTAGTGGCAGATTTAACGCCGGAAAAAATCGACCCAGTTCAAATTAAATTCATCCGCGTCCATCAATACCGCGCCCGGCACGCGGGCCTCGTAATAGTCCGCGAGCCGATTTGCTTTGCCGGGGCCGGCGATCTTGCGCACGTTCAATTCGCGCCGCGGCAGTTTTTTGTCGCCGACAGAAATTGAGAACCACTCCAAGCCCTTAAGGTGAAGGCGGATTATAATCGTCTCCGGCCATTGCCCGGCCACTAGCCGGATGCTGCCGCCGCCGATGCCGAACTGGTCGGTGACATCGAACGCCACCGAGTCCTTCGCGACTGTCGTCTGGATTTGCCGGGGTTTGCCGTTGGTGCTTTCGTCTTTGTAATCCAGTTGAAACCTCGGCGCCTCGACTTGAATCTTTGCGTCCCGACCGGCTTTGCCCTTGGTGATTTTTTCCATCAACGCGCGCAATTCCGCGACCTTCGCCGGATGCCGCGTCGCGAGGTTTTTCGTCTCGCTGAGGTCAGCTTCCAAGTCGTAAAGCTCCTCGACCTCCTTGCGCGTTGTGTCGCGGGCGTAACCGTACACGTTGTGCTTCGCCTTCAGGTATTTCCACTTGCCCTTGCGGATGCCGTTGTTGCGATAAACAAAAATCTCTCTCTCGCCCTTTGCGCTTTTGCCGAGCAACAAATCAGTTTGGTCCACCCCATCGATCACGCGATCGCCCGGCACCTTGAAGCCCGCGAGCTTGGCGAACGTGGGCATGAAATCCAGCGTGGAAAAAATCGCACCCGACACGCGCCCCGCCGGCACCTCGCCCGGCCAGCGCACAATGCACGGCACGCGATAACCCGCCTCGTAGCACGACCCCTTGCCGTCGCGCAGCGGCCCCGCCTCGCCCCAGAAGATGGCGCCCTTCGGGTGGCCCTTTTTGCGGTTGGTGTACGCGGGTTGATTCCACGGGCCGTTGTCGCTTGTGTATATCACCAGCGTATTGTCGACCAGCTTCAGCTTTTCCAGCGCGGACAGCAGTCGGCCTGTTTCGAAATCGAATTCCTCCACCACGTCGCCGTACAGTCCACCCTTCGACTTGCCGCGAAATTTTTCCGACGCATCAATAATTGTGTGCATCATCGTGTGCGCTACGTACAGCACGAAGGGCTTCTTCGCGTCGCGCTTGTGCTCCAGAAAACCAATCGCCTTATCCGTGTAAAGCCGCGTGAGGCTACCCATGTCGCGCGTGTTGCCGGCGGGTTGGTTGTTCTCGTGAAACGCCACGCCGCCGCCGTCATTCGCGCCGAGCGTGCCAAAGTAATAATCAAACCCCTGCGCGTTGGGCATGCGCGGCAGAATCGCTTTGCGATTGGAAACATCCCACTTGCCGATGCACGCGGTTTGATAACCCGCCTTTTGCATCAATTCCGCAAAAGTAATTTCACTCGCCGGCATACTCCAGCCCTTGCTGCGAAACGGATACCGCCCCGTTAACAACGCCGACCGCGACGGCCCGCACACCGACTGCGCGTAAAAACTCGTGAACCGCGTCCCCTCCTTCGCCAACTGGTCCAGCACCGGCGTCTTGTTTTTTGTGTTCCCGTAACAAGCGAGGTCCGCATAGCCCTGGTC